>JBBALS010000064.1:0-8643 GCA_040402915.1 Flavobacteriales bacterium | reverse complement strand
CTCAGCCATTGCATCAAACACCGGATCTTATTCAGGTTATTCTTTTGCCGTTCCAGTAAATATTGTTCGAAAAGTAGTTGCCGATTTACTCGAATTTGGTGAAGTTCAGAGAGCTTTCATCGGGGTAGTTTTGGAAGATTTAAATGCTGAATTAGGTAAGAAAAAAGACATAAGCGAATTAAATGGTGTATACGTTTCGGGATTGAATGTTGGCGGTGCTGCCGAAGAATCGGGCGTAAAAGAAGGCGATGTCATTCTTAAAATTCAAGATGTTGTAGTAAATAACGTTCCCGAATTGCAAGAACAAGTTGGGCGTTTTCGTCCTGGCGATAAAGTTCAATTGACCATTAATCGAGCTGGAAGCATCAAAGAACTATCGGTAATCCTTAAAAATAAAAATGGCGATACCCGACTCATAAAATATTCGGAATCGGTGCGAGAAGAATTAGGTGCTGAATTTTCGCCTGTCAATGCAAATGAAAAAAATGCATTAAATATTCAAAATGGACTTCGGGTTAAGAATATAAAAGAGGGAAGATTAAGAAACATTGGAATTAAAGATGGCTTCATCATTACCAATGTTGGCGATAAG
Source organism: Flavobacteriales bacterium (assembly GCA_040402915.1). Taxonomy (GTDB): domain Bacteria; phylum Bacteroidota; class Bacteroidia; order M30B66; family M30B66; genus CALQRR01. The sequence continues at coordinate 8,051 of JBBALS010000064.1, read as the reverse complement.
GTGGTAAATTCAATAGAAGATTTAACAGAGGCCTTGAAATCTGACCGTAAAGGCTTGTTAATAGAAGGAATCTACCCGAATGGAGCAAGAGCCTATTATGGAATAGGCATTTAAAATTAACCAAACATTTAAGGAAGCCCGAAATCCACTTCGGGCTTTTTTTATTTTATCAATTCGATATAAATCGAAAATTCGTGTGAATTAAGCACGAGAAATTTCTAATTTCGCGACGCAAAAATTTCATTAATAAAACGCATATGTCAAACAGCAATGAAGGCGCTTCGGCCTACGAAACAGAGCTAAACGAATGGATCAGGGATGAAAAAGCGGCAATCGAGCTTATTCATATTCTTGGAGAGTTATGGTTCGATAGAAGTATTGAGTTGGTTATATTTAGAAATCAACTTGTAGACAGAAGCGCAAGTGAAATATTGCAATTACATAATTATGCGTTGAATATGGTTGGTAAGCCAATCACCATTCAAGATACATTGCTTCTTTCCAAAGAAATAATTCAAACAGAAATTGCTCCTGCACGAATTGATATTGGAAGACTTGCAACTGAATGGATTAATGAAAAAGCGGCTTACGAATCGGTTACAGAGTTTATTGCAGATAAATTAACCGCATTTCTTGGCACCGACAAACGTGTTTTAAAACCGAAAGACATCGTGCTTTATGGTTTTGGTCGAATTGGTCGAATTGCTGCTCGTGAGTTAATTATTCAAGCGGGAAAAGGTGAGCAGCTTCGTTTGCGCGCCATTGTTACACGTAGCAATTCGGATGAAGATATCAGTAAGCGTGCGGCACTTTTAAGAACCGATTCAGTTCATGGTCCTTTCCCTGGAACGATTATCGAAGATTTCGAAAATAAAGCACTCATCATTAATGGCCATAACGTTAAGATGATTGCAGCAAGTAATCCTGCAACGATTGATTATACAGCTTATGGAATTGACAATGCAATTTTAATTGATAACACGGGTGCTTCTCGAGACAGAGAAGGATTATCAGAACATTTGAAATCGAAAGGCATTGAAAAAGTACTCTTAACTGCACCCGGAAAAGGTGACATTCCGAATGTTGTTTATGGTATTAATCAATCGGCTTTCGATCATAAAACCGAAACTATATTCTCTGCTGCTTCTTGCACGACAAATGCAATTGTACCGGTATTGGAAGTGATTCAGAAAAATTTGGGGATTTCGAGTGGTCATATTGAAACCATCCACTCGTACACAAACGACCAGAATTTATTGGACAACTACCACAAGAAATACCGTCGTGGGCGCTCAGCTGCTTTGAATATGGTTATTACAGAAACCGGTGCAGGAAGTGCCGTAACGAAAGTAATTCCTGAATTAGCGGGTAAATTAACATCCAATTCGGTGCGTGTCCCTACTCCCAATGTTTCACTTGCTATTTTGAAATTAACTGTCGAAACGAATACGAGCAAGGAAGATGTGAACAGCGTACTTCGTAATGCGGCATTGAAAGGCGAACTCGTTGAACAAATTCAGTATTCCATTTCAAACGAGCTTGTTTCAAGCGACCTCATTGGAAACCCTTGCGCTTCTATAGTGGATAGTCCAGCTACGATTGTTGCAAACGACAAACGCAATGTTATTTTGTACGTTTGGTATGATAACGAATACGGCTATACTCGTCAAGTTATTCGCTATGCGAAACATTTGGCAGACGTAATCCGCTTGACGTATTATTGAGAAACTATGAATTCATAAAAAAACCGGGTCAAAAGCCCGGTTTTTTTATTTAGTATCATTTGGAAATTAATCCAACAACTGATTAATAATTGTTTCAACAGTAAGACCTTCTGCTTCCGCTTTGTAATTTCGTATAATTCGATGACGAAGAATGGCCATTGCAACCGCATTTACATCTTCAATATCAGGAGAATATCTTCCACGGATAGCAGCGTGGCATTTTGCACCCAAAACCAAAAACTGCGATGCACGCGGACCAGCACCCCAAGCCAAATATTTCTTTACAATATCAGGAGCATGTTCTGAATTAGGGCGAGTTTTAACAGCTAACTTCACTGCATATTCCAATACTTTATCGGTAACCGGAATGCGACGAACCAAATCTTGATAGAAGAGAATTTCTTCTGCAGACAGAATTGGCTTAAGCTCAATTTTAGTATCGGAAGTCGTGCTTTTTACAACCAATAATTCGTCTTCGTATTTGGGATAATCGACCCAAATATTGAACATAAAACGATCGAGCTGAGCTTCTGGTAAAGGATAAGTTCCTTCTTGTTCGATAGGATTTTGCGTAGCGAGAACGAAAAACGGCTGCCCTAATTCGTAACGTTTACCGGCAGCAGTGATTGCTTTTTCCTGCATGGCTTCAAGCAAAGCAGCTTGCGTTTTGGGAGGCGTACGATTAATCTCATCCGCCAAAATAATGTTGGCAAAAAGTGGCCCTTTGATGAAACGAAACTGACGATTCTCATCTAAGATTTCGGTACCTACAATATCCGAAGGCATTAGATCGGGTGTAAACTGAATACGGTTATAATCGAGACCTAGTACATTCGAAATGGTTGTTACAAGGAGTGTTTTGGCTAGACCAGGAACACCCACAAGCAGACAATGCCCTCGACTAAAAATTGAAATAATTACATCTTTAACAACATCTTGTTGCCCAATAACGACTTTGCCAATTTCAGCATCAAGGCGCGTGTAAGCATCTTTCAAGCTGTTAATTGCTTCTACATCTGAGTTAAATGTTTGCATAATAATTCGATAGTATTAATTAGCATTCCATGAATTTTCGAAAGGACAATCGGAAAATTCAGGATCAATTTTAATGAAAAAAGATTGACGTTTACGTTCGATCCAATCCCTCACCAACTTTTCTTTTTTCTCGTTCTCGGCAGCTAGCAAAATGCGCTGATAATCTTGTTTCAAATTAGCGCGATGTGGCTCGGTGCGAGCTTTCAGGGATACAATTCGGTAAGATTCTTTCTTCTCACCAATTCGAACAGGTACGGGATCTGAAAGTTCTCCAGTCTTCATTTTATCGACAACAAAAAACAGACTTTGATCCATTTGGGAAACTTCAAACCATGTAGATCCAGAGCCCGGATTTATTAAGAGACCACCATTATTTTTCGTATCCGCATCATCAGAAAATTTGAGAGCAGCGTCTTCAAAGCTTATACGACCTAAACGAATCACTTCGGAGATACTATCTAACTTAATACGGGCAAATTCAAGATCGTTTGCCGAAGCTTTGGGAGAAATTAGAATATGGCGCACATTGATTGACTCCCCTCTTCGCTCAATGAGTTGAATGATATGAAAACCATACATCGTTTCAATAATATCTGAAATATCTTTTCCTTTGAGAGCAAAAGCAGCGGCTTCAAATTCGGGAACAAGATCCCCTCTTCCTACAAACCCAAGTTCGCCTCCTTTAGCAGCAGAAGATACATCTTCCGAATAAAATGCAGCCATGGAAGCGAAGGAGCGACCATCGACAATTTTCTGACGAATTTCTTGCAATTCTTTTCGCACACGTAAACGTTCTGCTTGGTTTACAGGCGGCTTCTTTAAAATTTGGGCAACCTGTATCTCGCTTTCAATAAATGGAATACTATCGATTGGGATGGATTCAAAATAAGCCCTTACTTCTGCAGGCGAAACTTTCACATCACCAGCAATTTTACCCTGCATTTGTTGAACAACGAGTTGGTCTCTTATACGTTCTCTGAAATCGTCCTTGATTTGAACAATCGATTTGCCCAAGTAGGCTTCCAACTTTTCGATTGATCCAATTTGACCAACAAAGTATCGAATTTTCTTACTTAACTCTCCATCAACTTGAGCATCCGAAACCACCACACTGTCCTTTTCGGCTTGATTAAGCAGGAGTTTTTGAATGATGATATCTTCCAAAACGTTGCAACGTAAATTACTGTCTTTTGCCGTTGCTTGTTGCTCCATTTGCATCGCTTGCGACTCTACTTCAGAAAGTAAAATGGCTTTATCGCCAACAATGGCAATAATTTTATCGATGCTTTGAGGTTGTGCAATAAGTAATCCTGGTAATAGGAAAATCAAGAAACTAAATATCTTCTTTATCATTTATTTGGGGAGATCAAATCGTTCAATCATGTTATCATTCATTGCATCTTTAAATGCATCAAGTTGCATTTGTTCAACTAATTTAATTTTTCGTTTATTAAGAATGATATTCCGAATATTATCTTTTTCAAAGCTCAATGGCGCATTGCTATCTTTTACAATAAATCCATTTATTGTTACAAGATAACGGTAATCTTTATCATCGAATTCTAGAAAACGTTTATTCGAATTGAAATCAGCCATAGAATAATTCCCCATTGGGATTTCTTTGATAACATCTTCCAATAAAAGCCAATTAGAATCGTCGAGCAAAAAATTAACGGCGTAAAGATTTACAAATTGCTCCAAACGTTTAAAATCATCCGACCTTGTGGAGATAAACCAACGCTTTGCCTTGTCTGCATTTGGCGTTTTAATTGGCAGTTTGATGTATTTTAACCGGATAATATTGCTTCGTAATTCGAAGTTTGCAGAGTTCTGTTTATAGTACAATTCAATTTCTGCAGGATTTATTGTTGTGTCGAGTTTTTGTCTGATTAGCTCCCGTTAGTATGCAAAAATCAAAAGAGAAACGCGGTAATCTTCCAGTTGTTGGCTAACGTCTTTTTGATTTTCAGTCAAGTTACTTTCCGCTCGTTTTAAGACCACATTTCGTTTAATCCATTGGTCAATAAAATCTTTGGCAAAGGCAGTACTGTCTTTTTTTGAAAGGCCTGAAGGCAGAGCTTGCTGGAGTTCTTTAAGCGATAATGTTTTATCGTAAACACGAGCAACAGAAATGCCTTCCTGGTTATTTCCACCGCAGGAAGAAAGAAATACAATAACACAGAAAAACAAAAACAACTGCTTAAAACCCATGTTTCTAAAACCAATTTCGAATGCAAACGGCCCGTTTAGGTTGGTTCACCAAAACGAGCCGCCTGTAATTAATCAGAAATTATTTAATTGACTCAAAAATATCACGTTTAACTTCAACAGGATATTTACTTTGAAGCTCTTTAATCCAATTTTGCTCAAGGAATGTTTGATAGTCGGCAGTGATTAAACCACGAGCTTCTTGAAGTGTTTTTGGAGTTGGCTCGAGTACCTTTATTATTTCAACAAATGTAACCGAACCATCGGCATTTACTTTGTCTACAGTAATTCCCAAAACCCAATTAACTCCATCAACTGTTTCATTGTCACCTTTCGAAAATGTACCCGTTTCTGTTTGAAGATTAAGTTGAGATGTCTCATTTACTTCAGCACGAATTGCATCGATAGTAGTTCCTTTTTTAGCGCGTTTTGCAACCAGTTTTCTTGTCGCCTTCGCAATTTTAACATCCTTCGATTTGTAAACTACCGCTTCAACACGATTGCTCCACATGTAATTAGCAAGATTTTGCTTGTGGAATTCTTCCAAGCCCAAGGTATCTTTCAAAGCCTTTGACCAAACATTTTCGTCTGTAATTTCGAACAACATGATACCATCACGATACTCTTGCATGAGCATTCTGAACTCCGGATATTTTTGCTCTAAACGAACATCTTCGTATGCTTTAACTTTCTCGTTTTTAAAATAGTCATACGATTTTCTCACCAAAGCTTCTAAATTATTGTCTTTGGTTTGGCGACTTTGATTTTGCACAAGAAACTCAGCGAAATCATATTGTGTTGATGCTTCTTTACCTAATACAAATAGAGGTTTAAGCATGGTTTTAACACCAACTGATTTCCAACGACCATTTAAAAAACTGGTGTCCACTTTCAGAATAAATTCGTCAAGCGCTTTGAAATCTTCTGTGAAGCCGTTTTCTTTTTTAACACGCGCAATAACAGCGTCGCTGCTCAATTGAGAACGTGAATCCTTAGAGATTTTAGACTTCAGTTCTGCTTTTACTTCATCAAACGATTGAACGCCTTTTCTTTCCAAGCGTTTTACAATGTGCCATCCGTAAGGAGTGCGAAATGGTTCGCTAACATCATTATCGTTCTTTAATTCAAATGCCACTTTTTCAAATTCAGGAACCATTTTACCTGTTCCAAACCAAGGGAGTTGTCCTCCATTTTTTCCAGATGAACGATCGTCTGAAAACTGAGATGCTAACTGTCCGAAATCATCCCCTTTTTTAATTTTCGAGTTTATTTCATCAATTTTCTTTTTGTTATCTGCAATGATCGAATCTTTCGCATTCTCAGGATTTTTCACCATGATATGCGCCACATGAACTTGACCTTGAGCATCGCGCATGTTGGTAACTTTCAAAATATGGTATCCAAATTTGGTCCTAACGGGAGCAGATATTTCTCCAATTGGAGTTAAATAAGCAGCCGATTCGAAAGGATAAACCATCATCATGGATGTAAAATATCCAAGATCTCCATCATTTTGTTTCGCAGAAGGATCCTCTGAATTTTGACGCGCTAAAAGAGCAAAGTCCTCGCCTTTAATAAGGCGTTCACGGATTTTCATTGCCTTTGTGTAAGCGGCTAATGTATCTTTTGGCAATGGTTCAGAAGGTAAGGAAATCAAAATATGACTTGCCTTTACATCTTTTTTTGAACGATCGTAAGCCTCTTGAATCAACTTATCGTTAACGTTTTTATCGGTCAAATAGGGCTGAGCTAATTGACGACGATACCCTTTAAGTTCTGTTTGAAAAGCTTTAGCAGTGTCTTTCCCAGCAACTTTTGCAGCTTTTACCTTTAATTTAAAATTGATAAAAAGCTGTAGATATTCTTCGAGCGCTTTACGGCTACTCGCTGTGTCTTTGGAATTGTTTTTACGGTAGATGCTTTCAAACTCTGCACGAGTTACCCCGTCGCCGCCAACAATTAGCATAATTGGATCTTCAACAACTGGAGCAGCAACGGTTACAACCTGAGGTGTTTTAGCAACTGCTGGTTTTTTCTTTGGTGTTGTCTGAGCGAGAGCAACAGTACCCGACAAAATGCAGGCAGCAAGTAGAATCTTGTTTTTGAACATTGTAATTTTACTTAATGAATTATAAACGTGCGAAAATAGTCTAAAGCTCCAATATATCAAAGCATACATTCTTAAATCTGAAACGTTTAAAATTGGATTAATAAAAAGATATATTTGCAAACAGTTGTCACCTGAATTTCCATGGACTCAAAAGAGCGGATACTTGATTTTACTGAGAAACTCTCTAATAAAGAAAATTCTCAGGAGCAAGAAAGAAACAATCGAATTATAAATTCATCGGTCGCTTATTTGGCTGCCTTTGCAATTGTTTACGTTAGCTTTTATGTAGTATCCTCATTATTTGCTAAGCGTTTTAGTCTTTTATACAAACTCTATTTTTTCAAAGTTGACTATACACGAAACTTTGATATGTGGACCGTTGATTCCGTATTAAAAACATTTGTATCTGGTGCTGTTTACTGTTTGATTGGGGGAGTAATTGCGTTAATTATTCAAAAGTTATATCGCAAAAGACCGGGCATTATGAAAACTTTCTGGTTGTGGTTGGGAATTCATTACCTCAACTTTTTCTGCACTCAGTTGGTATTGATGCCAATAAAAAACAATGGAAACCAAGGTGTTATTTCGAGCTATTTGGGGATTGTTGCGGATTATTTATTTTGGGAAGATTTCGCAAAAATAATTGTGTCCATTATTGCGATTATGTTCTTGATTATTATTGGAGTTGTTGTAGCTAAACCTTTTATCCAAATAACAAACACAACACAAAACGTATCGAAGAACGAGAATAGAATCATTTATTTATTCCAAACAATTTTTCTTCCATATATAATTTGTTCGGGAGTAACGCTCATTTATTTTTCAGATGGTTCATTTATCCTCAATTTAGGATTGGTTTTTACCATGTTTGTTATTGTTGTTTCAATCATCATCAATGCGATGAAAAGTCGAATGATTATGATATACAAAATGCCCGAAACCGGTTTAATTGAAAACAAATTTCTGGTGGTACT
>JBBALS010000063.1:0-8671 GCA_040402915.1 Flavobacteriales bacterium | reverse complement strand
CAATCCTTTATTTACTATTTTACGTCTGAAATTACGTTTATCGAGGGATGTTCCTAAAATAGTTTCATACACTTTCTGCAATTGTCCCAAACTAAACTTATGAGGAAGTAATTCAAAACCAATGGGTTGTAATCTCAATTTTATCTTCAAGCTTGATAGGGCTTTATCGAAAATTAAATTATGATCAAATGCCAATTGCGGGACTTCCGAAACAGGACACCAAAATGCTTTTCGAGCAAAGGAATCGGCCGCTGGTTGATAGTCACCAATTTTTACGAGTGAGTAATAGGCAACTGTGATAACACGTGCATTGGGAATATCCCTCACTTTATTTAACCATTCCGCATCAGCCGAATTTTTAACACGGTCAGGATCACCAAATGCATAAAATTGCTCGAGGTAAATATTCTCTAAATGAGTTAGTTCTTTTAAAATTCGTTTGGCCGATTCATCCAAATTTTCATTGTCATCAATCAAGTTTCCGGGCAAAGAGAATTTCCGTGTTTGCTTATCAATGCTCTCAATATTCCGCTCAATCAAAAGTACCTTCAACTCGCCTTCATCAAATCCAAATATAACGCAGTCAACAGATACATGCGGATTTAATTGTGCATTTTGACTAGAATTTGCTGGCATATTGTTAATCGAATCAGTAAAATAATGCAGCGAAAATAGACTTTCATTTGTAAGTGTCAAAGAAACACGAAAATTGATTCAAATTTATCATTCACTTAACGCTTATTTTTTCAACTTGCACGTTAGTTAATCTCATATTACATGTTGATAAATTTTCACTTGATTGGTTCTAAGTGTCAATTCAACACGTATATTTGTTTATTGCCTATATATTATGACAAACATTAAACGAATAGGGGTTTTTACATCGGGAGGAGATGCTCCAGGAATGAATGCTGCAGTGCGTGCTGTTGTGCGTGCTTGTATCTTCTACAACATAACACCTGTGGGTATTTACCGTGGTTACGATGGAATGATAACTGGAGAAATCAAAGTCCTGACAAGTCGTTCGGTCTCCAATATCATTCAACGTGGTGGCACAATTCTGAAAACGGCACGCAGCATGGAGTTTATGACTCCCGAAGGAAGAAAAAAAGCATATGACAATTTACGTGAATTTGAAGTTGATGCGATTGTTGCCATTGGTGGTGATGGGACATTTCGTGGGGCCGAAGTTTTTTCGAAAGAATATGGAATTCCCATTGTTGGTTTACCTGGAACCATCGACAACGATTTGAATGGTACAGATTTTACCATTGGTTACGATACCGCAGTGAATACAGCATGTTCAGCAATCGATAAAGTACGCGATACGGCATCTTCTCATAATCGATTATTTTTCATTGAAGTAATGGGTCGTCATTCTGGTCAAATAGCCTTACGAAGTTCCATTGGATCTGGTGCTGAAGCAACGATGATTCCTGAACAACCTCTTGATATTGATGGACTTGTAAATATGCTTGAAAAAGGTGCAGGTAAAAAATCCTCTAGTCTTGTAATTGTTGCTGAAGGCGGTGAACCCGGACGTTCAATTGGAATTGCCAAAGAAGTGAACGAACGCTTTAGCCATTACGACACCAAAGTCACCATTCTCGGACACGTTCAACGAGGTGGTTCTCCAACGGTTGCCGATCGAGTTTTGGCAAGTAGGATGGGAGTTGTAGCTGTTGAAAGTCTGTTAGCAGGTAATTCAGGAGTGATGGTAGGAATCGTAAATAATCACGTTAAATTTACACCCTTCGAACAGGCCACAAAAAACGTAAACAACTTTGAACATGAGTTGTTGCGTATTGCAACCATTCTATCCGTATAATTATTCATGCTTAATCCTGCATCCAACGTCTATAAATTCCCCGATTTTAATCACATTCCTCCTGAATTTAAGCCCGAAATACTTAACCAGGTCGAATATTTATGCAATGGAGAATTAGTTCCATGGCATGGTAAGGTCATCGATGTTTTTTCTCCAATTTATGAGAATACTGATGGCCAAATCAGCCCAATACGCTTAGGTTCTTATCCCGAAATGGAAGCCATTCACATGCAGCCAGTTTTGCAAGCTGCGCTCGATGCTTATAATTTGGGTAGGGGAGAATGGCCAACGCTGAAAGTGTCTGATCGTATTGCGGCAATCGAGAAATTTCTTCAGCGCATGTTAGTCCACCGTTCATCCATCGTTCGTTGGCTCATGTTTGAAATTGGAAAAAATCAAAACGATTCAGAAGCAGAATTCGATCGAACAATTGAATATATTGTTGATACAATCGCTGCAGTTAAATCACTCGATCGCGACACTGCTAAAATTGAACTTCATCAAGGAATTTATGCCCAAGTTCGCCGCGGTCCTCTCGGTGTTGTGCTTTGCATGGGACCTTATAATTATCCCCTCAACGAAACTTTTGCCACACTTATCCCTGCATTAATTATGGGAAATACGGTGATTTTTCGTCCTGCTAAATTTGGCATTCTCCTTATCCATCCACTTCTTCAAGCATTTCGCGATTGCTTCCCAAAAGGCGTAATTAATGTAATTTATGGGGATGGAAAACATACCGCAGGCACATTAATGGAATCGGGAAAAATAGATGTTCTTGCTTTTATTGGATCTAGTCGTGTTGCAAACATCCTCAAAAAACAACATCCACATTCAAACCGATTGCGCTCTGTGCTTGGTCTCGATGCTAAAAACCCTGCTATTATTTTGCCCGATGCCGACCTCTCAATTGCTGTAAACGAATGTGTAAATGGTGCACTTGGTTTTAACGGTCAACGGTGTACAGCCCTCAAAATGATTTTTGTACATCGAAGTCTCATTGATGAATTTCTCAAACAATTCTGCGCCAAAGTAGATGTATTAAAACTTGGAATGCCTTGGGAAAAAGATGCGTATATAACACCTCTTCCCGAACCGACTAAACCACAATTCTTGCAAGATTTAGTAGATGATGCTATCAATCTGGGTGCGAAAATTCAAAATTCGCATGGTGGCCAAATTCACTTAAGTTTTTACTTCCCAACGGTTTTATACCCTGTTGCTAAAGGAATGCGCATTTATGAAGAAGAGCAGTTTGGTCCTGTTGTTCCTATCATCGCATTCGATTCTATAGAGGAACCTGTCGACTACATCGTGCAAAGTAAATACGGGCAACAGGTGAGTATATTTAGCAAAAATGCCGATCAAATAGCATCTTTAGTCGACCCATTAATTAATCAAGTTTGCCGTATCAATATCAACACAAAATGCCAGCGTGGTCCGGATGTTTTTCCGTTCAATGGACGAAAAGATTCAGCCGAAGGCACATTAAGTGTTCATGATGCCTTGCGTGTTTTTTCGATACGAACCATGGTTGCAACACGCGACAATAATGAAAACCGAGCCTTGTTTACTGAAATACTTCAAGGCCGAAAATCCAACTTTCTTTCAACCGATTATTTACTTTAATTTTTAAATACCATGTTATTAATTGCCGATAGCGGATCGACCAAATGCGACTGGATGCTTCTCAAAGAAAACGAAGAGGCTCAGAGTTTTAGCACGATGGGATTCAATCCATATTTTCATAATGAAGCGATCATTTCAAATGCAATTCGTCAAAATACTGAACTGTGCGTTTTTGCTCCTCAAGTAACCATGCTGTTTTTATACAGCGCAGGTTGTTCAAGCAAAGAACTGAAATTAGTTGTTGAACGAGCTTTACGTTCTGTTTTTGTCAACGCCAATATTTATGTAGATCACGATTTAGTAGGAGCTGCATTTGCAACATGGGACGAAAATCCCGCTATTACAGGAATTTTGGGTACAGGTTCAAACTCCTGTTATTTTGATGGTGATATCCTCAAACAAGCCAATACTGGATTAGGTTTAGGATATATTTTGGGTGATGAAGGAAGTGGTTCTTATTATGGAAAACTGCTTTGTAAAAAATTCCTCTCGAATAGTTTGCCCGAAGAAATTCATAGCGTGCTTTTAAACGATTTCAAACTGAGTCGCGATGTAATTGTTGAAAATGTGTACATGAAACCACATGCAAATGTGTATCTCGCTTCATTCATGAAAGTTCTTTCTAATAATAAAGAACTTCCTTGGGTTCAGGAACTTGTTGACAAAGGGATGGAAGAGTTTTTCCTAAGCAACATCGCTTGTTACAAAAACTATCAGCGTGTTCCAGTTCATGCAATTGGGTCCATCGCATTTCATTTCGAAGCAAACCTGCGCAGGGTAGGTGAAAAAATGGGGATTCAAGTTGGGACAATCATCAAGAAACCTATTTTCGGTTTGGTGAATTACCACATGAAACAACATTTCGCGAAAAAATAATTCAGCGTATTCATTTCAAATGGCACAGATAAATCGAAGTTCCGGTTCATTCAATGAAGCACTTGGCGACTATGTTTCGCATGAAATTTCCAAGCAAGAAATACATTTTCAATTGAGTAATGCCGAAGTTCGAATCATTGTTTACGATCATGCTGTAGTGCGCTTTCGAATTGATAAAGCTTCATTGAATACCGATTTTTCGTATGCCGTAATATCCGAACCGCTCGAATCTATTTATGAATTTTCAGATCATTCCGATTCCTGTGTTTTAACTACCAATATCCTTAAAATCAATATTCAAAAATTCCCTTTCCGAATTTCTGCATATACACTCGATGGTCAATTGTTAAATGCTGACGATTCCGCCTTTGGAACCAGCTGGATTGGCAATGAAGTAACCACATACAAACAATTACAAGCCGACGAGCGCTTTATTGGTTTGGGTGAAAAAACAGGCAATCTCGATCGAAGAGGAAAAACCTTCGTGAATTGGAATACTGACAATTTCGCCTATTCTACCGATGCGGATCCATTGTATTTGAGTACGCCATTTTACATCGGCATTGTAAAAGAAAATCCCTACGGAATCTTTTTCGATAACAGCCATAAAACAACGTTCAACTTTGGTTGTTCGAACGATCGCTTTTCCTATTTCCAAGCCGAAAACGGTGAAATGAATTACTATTTCATTCATCATCCAACCGTTGCTGGAATCATTGAAAAGTACACATGGCTTACTGGACGAATGGAGCTGCCTCCATTATGGAGCTTAGGTTTTCAACAATGTCGTTATAGCTACTATCCGCAATCCGAAGTCTTGAATGTTGCACGTACTTTCCGGGAAAAAGATATACCAGCGGATGTGATTTATTTGGATATACATTACATGGATGAATACAAGGTTTTTACTTGGCATCCCGATCGCTTTCCAAATCCCAAAGCGATGTTGCAAGAACTTCGCGAGATGGGATTTAATGTGGTGGTGATATTGGATCCCGGTATTAAGAAACAACCTGGTTATCCTGCTTATGACGAAGCAAAAGAGCAGGATCTATTTGTGAAATATCCCGATGGCGAAGAATTCAACGGACAAGTTTGGCCAGGCTGGAGTGCGTTTCCAGATTTTACGATGGAAGAGGCGCGCATTTGGTGGGGTGAAAAAATGAAGTCCATTTCGGATGCTGGAGTTCAAGGTTTTTGGAACGATATGAACGAACCCGCTGCTTGGGGGCAACATCTTCCTGATTTAATTGAATTCAATTACGATGGGGAAGGGGCAACCCACAAAAAAGCACGGAATGTTTATGGTATGCAGATGGCGCGAAGCACAAACGAAGGAGCTAAGAAATTGCTTGACGGAAATCGCCCTTTTGTTTTAACGCGTGCTGGATATTCTGGTATTCAACGTTATGCTGCAGTTTGGACAGGCGATAATGTGAGTTCCGACGAACACATGTTAGCTGGTGTGCGCCTAATAAACAGCATGGGACTCACCGGAATTGCTTTTGCAGGTTACGATGTAGGAGGTTTTGCGGGTGAATCTTCGCCCGATCTTTATGCCCGTTGGATAGCTTTAGGTGCATTCTCCCCTTTCTTTCGTGCGCATTCAATGATCAATAGCCGCGACGCTGAACCATGGGCTTTTGGCGAAGAAGTAGAAGACATTTCGCGTAATTACATCAAACTTCGCTATAGATTGATGCCTTATCTATATTCCGTTTTTTATGAGGCAACTCAAAATGGAATGCCTGTTTCACGTTCGCTTGCTATTAACTTCACCAACGATCAGAAAATTTATTTGGAGACGTATCAAAACCAATATTTGTTTGGTCCTTCAATTCTTGTTATTCCAGTTTCCAGTAAACAATCACTTCACAAAGCCTATTTTCCAGAAGGAACTTGGTACAATTTATTTACCGATGAAATCCAAGAAGGTAAAAAAGAAGTAATCATTGAAGCTCATAAAGAACAACTTCCACTTTATGTAAAAGCGGGAAGCGTCTTGTTGATGGAAGCTTCGAAAGATAGTTTGCTGAAAAGTGCTCCAGCTGAAACCTTGGAAGTACATATTTATCCGGGACAGGATTCCACTTTTGTGCATTACGAAGATGATGGTCAAACATTCGACTATACCCATAGAGCTTGCTCTATCCGAAATTTCCAAATCGAAAAAAACTGCTTAAAAATTTCTGCTTTGCAAGGTGGATATAAATCGGCAACGCGATACTGGAAAGTATACTTGCACGGAATTATTGAAAATCAAGTTCAATTAAAAAAAGACGGAATCTCAATCGCAATGCACACCGAAAACTATGTTCATTTGGAACCTATTTCCGATTTTGATCCATTTGTAAAACCCAACGAACATCCTTTGCAGATTTCCAATATTCCATATGCATTGATGGATGCAACAACAAACGAAGTCATCATTTCTTGGTAATAATTTTACATCGCATGAAACACATAAACTATTTTATTCCTTTCCTGCTGCTGATTGCAGCATGTTCAGGAAGTCATTCTTTCCATGTTCCGGATAATCCCGCTATGATTGGAATTGCAGCACCCATAACACTTCCGCTCGATTCTGGAACATTGTATCTTCAAGATTTTATTGTGGATGTTTCGTTGATTGATTCCGTTTCGGCTGTGAAAGGGGTGAAATTAGAATTGTCATCAAACAAAGAAAAACTTCATGTTCAGGTTGATACAGCTCAAGTTCAGGCGCTATCGGAATTGAAAATTTGGTCGAAGGGCGATGTGTATTCTTTAATTCTAAAGCGTTCGGTGAAGAAAAACATTCCCTATTCATTCGATCCACGAGGTAAAACGTACCAATCGGTTCAACTCGCTGGCGACATCAACAATTGGCAACCCGAACAAACCCAATTGACATTGAAAGATGGAAAGTGGATTACTAATTTGGTTCTAAATCCTGGAAGATACAGTTATAAAGTAGTGGTTGATGGGAATTGGATTTTAGATCCTGCGGCGAAAGATTCCACTTCAAACGGCATGGGAGCATTCAATTCCATTTTAAAAGTGGATGCTGGCAACATGGACAAAGCGCCTGTATTGCATACCGAAAAGCACAACGACGAATCCATCTGCATTGCTTCAGAAAACGGCGTGAATGAATATTTTGTGCTGTGGGAAAATTATCGATTACCGGAGAATATGCTTGTGTTGAAAGATAACAAGCTCACAATTAAGCTTCCGAAACAAGCTATTGAAATGGAGCGTTCAACCATGCGTGTATGGGCATTCAATGAAAACGGATCGAGTAACGATTTACTTATTCCTTTATTGAAAGGCAAAGTTCCAACTCAAACTTCTCAGTTAAAGCGTGACGATTTTTATAAGTCCATTTTGTATTTCATGATGGTGGATCGCTTTAACAATGGCGATTCACTCAACGACAAGCCCGTTATCGATGATCGTATCGATTTTAAAGCCAATTACCAAGGAGGCGATCTTGTTGGTATTTCACAAAAGATTAAAGAGGGCTACTTTAAGAATTTAGGAATTAATACAATCTGGGTTTCACCAATTGTTCAAAATCCGCAGGGGGCTTGGCAAGAATACCCAAAGCCTAGGCGCTGGTTCTCAGGATATCATGGGTATTGGCCAGTGCTCGAAACAAAAGTGGATACCCGTTTTGGAAACGATGCAGTGCTTGAAGAATTAGTTTCTACGGCACATGCAAACAATATGAATGTGATTATGGATTTCGTTTCGAACCACATTCACAAAGAAAATCCTATTTACAAACAACATCCCGATTGGTTCAATTCCATGTATTTGCCAGATAGTACGGTGAATATTCGCATTTGGGATGCACAACGTTTAACCACTTGGTTCGACGATTTTATGCCTGATATCAATTACGAAAAGCCCGAAGCTGTTGATGCATTTTCTGATTCGGCTTTGTATTGGCTTAAGAAATTCAAAATCGATGGATTCCGTCACGATGCAACCAAGCATGTTTCTGAGAAATTCTGGAGAACGCTGACTCAGAAGATTAAACAAGAAGTTATTCAAGGAGAAAACCGCGGTGTGTATCAAATCGGAGAGACTTTTGGAAGTCGCGAACTCATTGCAAGTTATATTGGAAGCGGTATGTTGGATGCGCAATTCGATTTCAACTTGTACTTCGATTCCCGTCCTGTATTTGCCTCACAAACAGAATCATTCGAAAAAGTAGCGGAGTCAATGAAAGAATCTGCCATGTATTATGGAAGTCATTCATTGATGGGAAACATTACAGGAAACCACGACATGCCACGTTTTCTCTATTATGCTGGAGGTTCTCAAATTCCGGGGGAAGATGAAAAGGAAGCG
>JBBALS010000062.1:0-8756 GCA_040402915.1 Flavobacteriales bacterium | reverse complement strand
ATTCCAATGAAAAGTAATTTATTCATCCAACCTATTTATTAATTAACCACAATTTTTCGATTCGAAATTCCCGAATTCGACTTTATTGAAACAATATAAACACCTTGTTTTAATTGAGGAATTGAGTTTACTGAAGGAATTCCATCGCAAGAAAAAATACTTTTTCCATCAAGCGTATAAATAGAAACTTTATCAATTGAATTATTAATTACGGAGATTTCTTTTATTTCGAATTTCCCGTTGTTGGGATTTGGAAAAATCACCACATCATTGTTATGAGAAACATCTAAAACATTTGCAATAACATCACACTGAACAAATCCATTGTAATTCTCAACAACAGTGCCTGTTGGACTGATAAAATTGAAGGTGTATTGACCAGTTGGCGTCCATGAATAATCGACATAATAGTTGATTCCGTTTCGGGTATAGCTTAATGAGTATCCGTTGTTTGCTGCATTGGGAATGGGAACACAGCCCGTAATTGTGGCGCCGCTTAGTGGTGTTAAAGCTGGACGAATCGGCTGAGCTGCAGCTTGTGGGATAATTTGCATGGTATTATCTTCGGTAACTTGCCCAACCATTTTCCCAATCATGTAAGGTAACGTGTTTGTTCCGTGGTAATGATAAACACCATTGGTTCCATAATGCCCGTGATTTTCATCGAGCGGAAGCATCGGGTTTCCTTCGGGTTCTACTGCACCATAAACCGCGAAACCATCCAATGCATAAGCAATAGGCAAAGTAGCAATTTGGGTATTGTATAATACGGTTGGAGCAATGTGGTAATGGTAATCGTCGGCTCTTCCACAGTGGCCGCCGTAAATATCTAGTTGCCCATCGGCTAAAGCATCAATTCCCGTATTGGTATATGGATTGAAAATAGCAACCCCGTTCACCGCAACTGCAACTGCACCTCGCAAAAAATGTAGCGTATTCACAGGAACTGCTGTATCGGCAATAACCGGGTTTAAAGGAATGCTCCAAGAATTTGTACCAATGTAACATTGAGGAATTGGAACTTGTTGTTGCCAAGCAGTAATGCCCGTCATCATTTCATGATCCGGAATTCCTTTCGATTCAACATGAAAATACGTTGCATCCCAAAATGTGTTGATTGCCGGTTTAAACGGAATAAATGCCAAATCCATTTCATTGGGATCGGTTTGAATTTGGTTTACTTTTTTAGTAAATCCCCAAAAACTCAGTATAATTCCCAAAAACACCAAGGGAGATAAATAGCGAAGTTTCTTTAATTGAGTATTTTTAATAATGTAAATACCCAATAAAACACTTAAAACAAATAAGGAGATAAGCGCCAAAACACCAGCACCAAAAGGTTGAGCATTATTTGGCGTGTTTGAATTGGTAAAGTTCAATGCCTGAATGGATTCAACGCGTTTGTTTACAAATTCCTGATCGTCTTTGCTTAATAAAGTTATTGGAAAATGTTTTACAGTATTATGATCATCTTCAATATAAACTTCTCCATTTTTATAAAAATAAAAACTCCCTTCTAAAACGCTTTTATCTTTTTCGATAGTCCATTTTCGAAGTAATACGTTGGAATAATTAACGTCGTGGCCCCATGATAAAATGCTGATTGAGCAAAACAGGAATAGAAAAAGATTTTTCATTTCGTTATTTTAAAAATGATTTATTCTACAATAAACTTTTCGGAAGTTGTTTTTCTGGTTAATGAATCTGTCAAAATAAGGGTGTAAATTCCTTTTCTAAAATGACTTATATCAATTCCTGAATTCATTTGCGGTTTAGGTAACATGTACATTGTGCGACCAATAGAATCAATAATTCGAATGTAATACACATCCATTTTTTCATTGCTCAATTGGATATTAATTCGATCTGTTGCTGGATTCGGATAGATGGTAAAATCATTGGAAGATTCAATTTTTTCTCCTAATTCAGTTATTCCACCAGTTACGACAAACGACCCCATCATTCCTTCGTCTTCGTGCGTTAATGCATGGCAATGATACATATACGGCCAAGTTGGATCTGAGAAATCTTCAAACTTTGCTAGTATCGAAACCGTCCCACCGATGGGAATATAAACCACATCTTTCCAACCTTGTTCGTAACTTCTAACCGTTGTTCCGATGTTTCCACCCGAACGAGAAAGAATTTTAAAAGGAACATCGTGCAAATGAAAAGCATGTCCGAAAATATTATTGTTAACGATGGTCCATTTTTCAATCGCATTTAAATTCACGTTTTGATTTACCGTATTTAAATTGAAGAACTGATTGTTTAACGAAAATGCAGTTCCACCTTGTCCACCAGTAACATTAATTGTGCGTGTATTGGTTACATCGGCATTGGTCCAGTAAGTATTATTTATAAGAGTTGAAGGGATAGTTGTGATTGGGTTATTGGTGGTTGAGGCAATCGTAATATGTAATAAATTAAATATGGTATTATTTAATAAACCGCCATTGATTGGTCCGTGATTTCCCGTTGGATTGCTTGGGTTTCCTTCATTTCCAGGCCAACCAAAAACATTTTGACCCGGAGTAAGTGCTAGTAATTCGGACGCTGCATTGTATGCTTTAAAATCGATTGTTGAACCCAGCACATCGTTGCTTAAATCGAGAAGAATTTCAACGCGTTCGCCTGTGTGTAATGCTAAACGCGTAACTGGAACAGGCGCATTTAAAAGACCGGCATCGTTTCCAATCACATAAAATGTACGATTGTCGCTAAAGCCAAGGTTGTATCCACGTTGAATTTCACCATTCAGAATGCGCAAACGCACGACCTGTTTGGGTAAAGATGTCTGAGCGTTTAAAACGCCATTCACCATTTCATAATCGCCGTAATTATCAATTACACTATCAGCCATTTGATTTCCAGTTAAGAAACGACGGCTTGTCAATGCAAGTGGAATATCATCAACACCATAAGAACGAGGTAGGGGCAGAGCAGCTTCTTCATCATCCTGAATAATAATAAATCCACCAACACCTTTCGTCACATGCTTTTGCGTCATTTCGTGCAAATGCGGATGATACCAAAGTGTAGCCGCTTGATTTTTAACTGTCCAGTAAGGTTGCCAATGCGTGCCAGGTGGAATAATTTGATGCGGACCGCCATCCATCACCGCAGGTAAATGCATGCCGTGCCAATGAATGGTGGTGGAATCGTTGAGTGTATTGAGAACATCCATTGATACCAAATCGCCCTTACGCATGATCAGCGTTGGACCCCAGAATTTCATGGCATTAACAGCACCCGTAATCGTCGGATTTCCTGCGCGGAATTGCGCAAAAGTATCTTTCAACGCAAGATTGAAACTTGTTCCCGAAATGGTATCAGGGATAAGAAGTGTATTGTATTGAGCAAAAATAGTATGCTGGAAACTGAGGATTACTAAGATTGCAAAGAATTTGTTTTTGAATTTCAATGGCATATTAATGTTGGATAACAATGTTTTTGGATAGAATTTTATTTCCAATCGACATGCGAACAATGTATTCTCCATTGTACAAACTGCGTGTATCGAAATACGCAACCGAACTTCCCTGATTCATCGTTGTAGTTTGGATGAGTTTACCTTGAATATTGAAAAGTTCGATGATTGAATTCTGCTTGTTTACCGATTTCCATTGAATGGCCAATAAATCATTCGCCGGATTGGGATAGGTTAGTAAACTTAGATCGGATGAATTAACATCCTCAACTTGAGTAACGTTAGGAGTATAGGTTTGAACTGTTTCGGTTATGGAAGTAACTTTTACAGCAGTTTTGGTTCCGTAAAATGTTGGTCCAACTATATATGGATATGCAGAATTCCAATTTTCATTCACTGTGGAAAAATAGCAATAGATTCCATCCGGATATTCAGGTGTCACACAATAGCGACCGTTGTGTTCGTCGAGGTAATCGGGAGTAGAAGCCGAAGTTGGATTGTATTGATAATCTTCACGGAAATAACCTAGTGGATAGGTTGCACTCACATCGGGACCTGCCGTTACGGTTGCGCCCGCAGCATTAGTAGTTCGTGTTGTTATGTTTCTCAAGGCATAGCTCGATTTTATGCGAGCAATTCCACCCGTTCCATCGGCGTTTTTATATCCATAAGCACCATAAATAGGGAAGCCATCGTAAGCATAACCAATAAGCGGAGAATGTTGCGTGCTATCAATTACGTACAAACCATCCGAAGCATATAAATCGCATACATTCGAAATAACATCCAAATCGAGATTAAACGCACTTGGATTTTGGTGGTGATGGTAGTTACCCATAGCAGGATGCGCTTTTGCACAATCGAACCCCAAACGTTCTCCCACAACTGCATCGCGGTTCCAAACATTATTACCCATTCCGCCTAATGGTCCACCAGCTAAAGCGTTTGCCGCAAGACTCCAAGAAACGCCATCGCGATAATCGAATAATGCCACCCCGTTAATGAAAATACCAATATTTCCACCCGTTGTATTTGTTGGAGTTCCCATATTTTGAACTGGACTGAGGGAAACTTTAAAAATCGCATTTTGATTAGTAGCGAGAGAAGGATTGCCATCTTGAAATGGACCCGTGATATATGCCGGAATTCCCTTTGTGGTAACATACACCCAACTGGCAGAATATTGAACGGTTTGCACATTGGCTAAAACATTGTCGTTTATGGGAGTGGAGTTCCCTGCAACATAATGTCGGCCCATAATACCCGTAGTATTTTGCAGCCAAGAAGTAATTGCAGGGCCTTGCGCATTGACTATAATTGCCCCAAAAGTTAAAGTTAAAAGTAGGACTGTTTTTTTCATGATTTATTGATTGTTGTTTTTAAAATGAAATATCCCTAAATGATTACATATCAGGGATTCTAAGTTATCTTGAAATTATTATTTTCTTAGTTAAAGTTTGCGATCCTTGTTGAAATTGGAGAATATATTCGCCTTGGTAAAGGGTTTGAATGTTTAAGAATGCAACCGAACTTCCTTGGCTCAGTTGGGTGTTCAAAACACTTCTGCCTTGCAAATCAAATAATTGAATGTTTGCATTTTCTCTATTAAGTCCGGTGTGTTTAATGGCAATATAATCGCTTGATGGGTTCGGGAATATACTCACATCTGAATCTTTCAAAATAGTTTCATTCAAGGTAATTGTTTCGGTATATGTAGTAACCGCTTCGGTAATTGAAGTCACTTTAACGGCCGTTTTAGTTCCGTAAAATGTTGGTCCAACCACATAAGGATAGGCCGAATTCCAATTTTGATCAACCGTAGCAAAATAGCAATAGGTACCACCTGGATATTCGGGTGTTTTACAATAGCGACCGTTGTGTTCGTCCAGGTAATCGGGAGTTGAAGCAGAAGTTGGGTTGTATTGATAATCTTCACGGAAATAACCCAGGGGATAGGTAGTGCTTACATCGGGACCTCCGGTAACAGTTGCGCCTGCTGCATTTGTTGTTCGGATGGTGATATTTCTCAAGGAGTAGCTCGATTTCATGCGAACAATTTCACCTGTTCCGGTTGTATCTCTGTATCCATAAGCTCCATAAATTGGGAAGCCATCATACGTATATCCAATGAGTGGCGAATGTTGCGTGCTGTCGATTGCATACAAACCATCCGAAGCATAAGCATTACAAATGTTTGAAATGACATTTAAGTCGAGGTTGAATGCGCTTGGATTTTGGTGGTGGTGATAATTGCCATTTGCAGGATGCGCTTTTGCACAATCGAAACCGCCACGTTCGGCAAGAATTGCATCACGATTCCAAACGCCATCGCCCATTCCGCCTGTTGGGCCACCTGCTAATGCCCCGGTTGAGAATTTCCATGATACACCATCGCGGTAATCGAATAAGGCAACACCATTTATGAAAATACCAATGTTACCACCTGTTGTATTTGTAGGAGTTCCTGTGTTTGGAATTGGATTGCGAGATATTTTAAAAATAGCATTTTGTGCTTGAGCGATGGTTGGGTTCATAACAAAAGGCCCTGTAATGTATGCAGGAATACCTTGTGTACTTATATAAACCCAATTGTTAGAATATTGAACGGTTTGCACATTCGCTAAAATGTTGTCGTTAATGGGAGTAGAATTTCCAGCTGCGTAATGCCGCCCCATAATTTCGGTGGTGTTTTGCAGCCAGGAAGTAACAGCTGGGCCTAACTGTGCATTTAGAGAAAAACTAAATGTTGAAGCAATGAATACAAGTAATAGATTTTTCATTTGATTAGATTTTAAATAACCAAGTTTGCTGAGTGCAATTTGGTGAAAAGGTTTATTTGGGATAAGAATATTTTTGATTGAATAGAAATTCTCGATCGGTTAACGTTAGTAAAAATGCTGTCAAATCGACCTTTTCGTTTGGATTTAGGTTGATTTTATTTCGTAGTTTTTTAGATAATGTCGGACCTTCTTGAATACCTGAGTTATAATGATTCAACACTTCAGATAGTTTTTTAAAACGACCATCGTGCATGTATGGATAGGAAAATTCGATGTTTCGTAAGGTGGGCACTTTAAATTTTAGGGAGTCTTTAGTGTTTTGGGTAACCCGCATGCGCCCAAAATCCATTAGCGAAGTATCTATGCGCAATCCATTATTTTCAAATTCGCCATTGGTGAAAAGCGGTTCGGTGTGACACGAAGCACAATGTTGTTTAAACAATCGGTATCCATTTTCTTGCTGCGTGTTGAAGGAGATTTCTTTGCGTAACGTTTTATCGTAAAGCGAATTCGAACTAACAATCGTTAACATGAATTGTGCAATGGCTTTAAGTGTCTTTTCGCCAGTGATATTTTCATCTCCAAAAGCATTCTTAAAAAGGGTTTTATACTTTGTGTTTGCATTTAACTTGGAAATAACCCGATCGAAATGTTCATCCATTTCATCCGGATTTTCAATAGGTGCCAGCGATTGCATATCGAGGTGGTTAATTGCACCATCCCACATAAAAGATTTTTGCCAAGCCAGGTTCATCACCGCCGGAGCATTCCGAAATCCAATACGGTTCTCAATGCCGTGACTTAAATCGTGATCAACATGCGTAAAAGCCGTGAATTGAGAATGACAACTCGAACACGAAATAGAGCTGTCTCTCGATAAGATTGGGTCGTAAAATAAGTGTCTACCGAGTTCAATTTTATCTGAGTTAAGTGGATTTTTAGCGAAATTATACTGCGGTTTGGGCCAGTTTGATGGAACTTGAAAGGGTACATCATCGAGCATACGAAACCCCGAAATGACAATCAAAATAAAGATAATCGAAATGTATGATCGTTTCATTTTTGATTGGATTCGGTTTCTCAGTGTAGGGTGGAGCTTGTTAATAAATGAAGTTTAAATATATACAAAATTAAAGATGACGTTTCATTAGAATGTCGGTTTGAATATCATCGCCTAATATAAAAGGATGATTTCCAAATTCAACAAATCCATTTTTTTGGTAGAAACGAATGGCTTTGTAATTCTTTTCCCAGACACCCAGCCATAAGAACTGCGCATTTTTTTCTCCACAAATTTCGATTGCTTTATTCAATAGATTTTGTCCAACATTTTTTCCTTGAAATTCTGACAATACGTAAACCCGTTCGATTTCTATAGAATCATCTTCTTTGAAATCTGTTTGAGCCTTTCCGAAATTAACTTTCAAGTACCCAATTATTTTCTCATCCATTCTTGCGAAGTAAAAGGAAGACTCCGAATTCATTAATTCATTTGTTAATCGCTGAATCGACAAATTTTCATCCAAGTATTTCCGCATATTCTCTTGCGAATTTTGATTCGAGAAGGCTTCAATGAAGGTTTTATTGCTAATTTCTTGCAATTCAAGAATTTCATTGGGTTGTATTAAGCTAATTTCTACAGCACTCATTTTTTCTTTGCTTCGCTCGTTGTTAATTTCCCATCAAATAAAAACATTTTGCCAATTGTTTAGAGACTTCAACGGCATTCAAGCTCGGCGACATAATTTTAGTTTGTTTGGATAAGTCGAAGGATTCAATCATCTTTTCCACATGTATCCCAATCTGAATTTGCTCATTTCGATCTACAATCATTTCAATTTTTTGAACGCATTGAAAGGGAGTCATATAGCCACCCAAATGAAATTGGAATTCATTTTTCCGCGATTTACACACATTACTAGTTCCTTCAATTTTAGCATTGATATACCCGTTTTGCCAGGTCCAATACATCCCGCGTGTCGGATCTAAATCGCCCCCCATAGCTCCGGATACATTCGCAAGGCTATCAATTCCTAAATAAAATTCCAATTTATCAAACACCATTTCATCCGGAATTTTCAGATTGATTTTATGAGTTGAATCATCCAATAAATCAATCAGATGAAAACTATCTCCTTCCATCCAAATAAGCTTATTTGATTTCCAAAAGCTTAGTTTCGAAATATAGAATCTGAATTCCGTAATCTTCACACTGTCTTGTTCGTTGATTTGGAAAGAAATTGGGCTATTAGGCAAAATCGAATTTTTCCCAATCGCATGAAAATTGATGCTTAGACTTTGCGCATTACTATCCGCTATTGAAAAGAGCATAATCAGAACAAGCACAGATGTTTGAAATGCAGAATAAACAGATTTAAAGTAAGGTCTCATCGTTTAAATCGATTTCATTTTTTAGTATCGACGAATTTAAATCATTTATTGGTTGAAATAAGATTAAGGCAACAAGTTCTTCAAGACTAATACATGGTATGATGGTGTAATTTGAGTTTACTGATGGTGATAAATATATGATCTTGGATGTTATT
>JBBALS010000061.1:6221-8967 GCA_040402915.1 Flavobacteriales bacterium | reverse complement strand
TCGGCGGGTTGTTTTACCAGTGATTCGGTTGTTATAAGGGAGCCCCCGTTTTTTGAAGTAACCAGCAAAACGGTTATTCTTCCCAATGCATTGACTCCCAATGGCGATGGCATCAATGATTTTTATGTGATAAAAGACCCCAATTCAAAATTTCGAATCAATACATTCCAAGTTTGGGATATAGCGCGGCAATTAGTGTATTCGGCAAAAAACTATGCAAACACCTGGGACGGAAAAGATTTGAATGGCAATAGATTGTTAACAGGAACCTATTTCGCCGTTTTCACAAGTCCCGGACTTAACGAACCTGCCAAGACCTTTATTGATATACGTTACGAATAAGAACGGTTATTCGCTTACCTTTTCGAGCATGTTCACTGCGGCTAAATAAATAGCCTCTGCATCGTAACCACATTCTGCCCACAATTCGGGTTGGGTTCCGTGTTCCACAATTTTATCTGGAATACCCAAACGCTTTACTCGCGCTGAATAGCCATGGTCGGCCATAAATTCGAGCACCGCCGAACCAAAACCGCCTTGAACACAGCCGTCTTCAACGGTAATGATGGAGTTGGTAGTTTTAAAAATTGAATGCAGCAAGTCTTCATCGATGGGTTTCACAAAACGCATATCGTAAAAACCAACATCAACGCCTTCATTCACCAAGCGATTAACAGCATCCATGGCCAAATTGCCCATGTGACCAATGCTTAAAATGGCAATATCATTTCCTTTGCGCAATGTTCTTCCTTTTCCAATTTCCAGGAGTTGAAACGGTTGTTTCCAATCAACCATCACCCCATTCCCACGCGGGTAACGGATACTGAACGGTGATGGAGTTTTGTATGCAGTAAACATGAGGTTGCGCAATTCCTCCTCGTTCATTGGCGCAGAAACAATCATGTTGGGAATGCAGCGCATGTAAGCAATGTCGTAAGCTCCGTGATGCGTAGGTCCATCGGCACCTGCCATGCCGCCTCGGTCGAGACAAAATACCACATGCAGATTTTGCAAAGCCACATCGTGAATAACCTGATCGTAGGCCCGTTGCATAAACGTGCTGTAAATATTGCAGAAAGGAATAAGCCCTTGTGTAGCCATACCCGCCGAAAACGTAACGGCATGCTGCTCGCAAATTCCCACATCAAACGCACGATCTGGAATTTCTTTCATCATGATATTGAGCGAGCATCCCGAAGGCATAGCAGGCGTTACACCTACAATACGTTTATCATCGTTTGCTAACTCTACCAAAGTATGCCCAAAAACATCTTGGTATTTAGGAGGTTCAGGACCTTTCTTTGGCGATTTAATGATTTCGCCCGTATCCTTATTAAACAAACCGGGCGCATGCCAAAGCGTTTGGTCTTCTTCGGCCAATTTATAGCCCTTTCCTTTAACTGTTAGAACATGTAGCAATTTAGGACCGGGAATATCCTTGAGGTCGTTCATTACCTGCACCAAGCGATTTACATCGTGCCCGTCGACCGGACCAAAATACCGGAAGTTGAACGATTCGAATAAGTTGCTTTGTTGAAGCAAGGCACTTTTAACGGCATTATCCACTTTTTGCACAATGGCTTGAGCATTGGGACCAAACTTCGAAATCTTTCCCAATAAATTCCAAACCTCATCCTTCACTTTATTATAAGTATGCGAAGTGCTGATATCGGTTAAGTATTCTTTCAGTGCGCCCACATTGGGGTCAATCGACATGCAGTTATCGTTCAAAATAACAAGCATGTTATTGCCTTGAGCACCCGCATTATTCATTGCTTCGAAAGCCATTCCGCCGGTTAAAGCTCCATCGCCAATAACGGCAATATGCTGACGGTTTGTATCGCCTTTTATCTGAGAGGCAACCGCCATACCCAAAGCCGCCGAAATAGAGGTAGAACTATGTCCAACACCAAAGGCATCGTATTCACTTTCTTTTCGTTTCGGAAAACCACTGATACCACCATAAATACGGTTGGTATGAAATACTTCCCTGCGCCCAGTAAGTAATTTATGACCATAGGCCTGATGCCCCACATCCCAAACCAATTGATCGTCGGGTGTGTTGAAGGCATAGTGAAGGGCAACAGAAAGTTCAACCGTACCAAGGCTTGCCCCGAAGTGACCTCCTTTTACAGAAACAATATCAATGATGTATTGACGCAACTCGTTGCAAATCTGGATAAGATCGTCTTCTTTGAAGCGGCGCAAATCGTTAGGCGTTTCAATTTGAGCAAGCAATTCACCGGGGATAATGTTCATGAAAGTGTATTATGAAGGCAAATGTAACAATAAGGATTCATATTTGTTTTCGAGGTATGAAGACGAATGAATTCTGAAAGTATTGCCCTGAAAAACTTTCTACATAAACATCCTAGACCTCTATCCCCCAACCAACCTGAGACTCGTCCTAAAAAAACTATACAAATAACATCGTCGACCTCTATCCCCCAACCCCTTTCTCCTTCCCAAAGGGACCACCATGTGGCGGAGAAAGGGGAGTTTGATTCTGCTGACTGGTCCTAAATTATTTCACTAAAACATCCTCGACCTCTATCCCCCAGCCCCCTTCTTCACGGGAGAAACATCGTCGACCTCACCCCCAGCCCCTCTCCGCAAGGAGAGGGGAGAAGATTCTGCTCAGAATAAGCAGGCATCAAAAGTCCCTCTCTCCCGAAGGGACCAATATGTGGCGGAGAGGGATTTAGGGAGAGGTTAACGTGTGGCTTGTCCTGAAAAAGTTTACAGT
>JBBALS010000061.1:0-6121 GCA_040402915.1 Flavobacteriales bacterium | reverse complement strand
TGTCCTGAAAAAGTTTACAGTTTAGCATCCTCGGACCTCACCCCCAGCCCCTCTCCGCAAGGAGAGGGGAGAAGATTCTGCTCAGAATAAGCAGGCATCAAAAGTCCCTCGCCTCGTGGAGAGGGATTTAGGGAGAGGTTAACGTGTGGCTTGTCCTGAAATATTTCACACCTGAACATCCTCGAACTCTATCCCCTCCCAAAGGGACCAAATGTGGTTTCTTCCCGTAGGGACCAAATGTGGGGGAGAAAGGGGAGAAGAAACTGCGCAGAAGTATTGCGTCACACACAATGTTTTTGCATCTGATGCAAAAGGACGGTGAACAGGACACGTTAATTTTGTGTGATGTTATGAAGGTATTTCTACATCTGGTGTTTTGCACAAAATATCAATACGATTATTTTAACTTAGAAAACATTGCGCAATTGAAGGTAATGTTTAAGACCGATTACCTTAAAAATACATTTGAGATTGTAGAGGCCGGAGGACATAAAAATCATATCCATCTGCTCATACGTATGGAAAAAACTGAATCACTTCCCTCTATCATACATGCCATTAAAGGTCCAACATCACGATGGATAAACAAACATGGTTTGTGTAAAAAGACCTTTCGATGGGCAGTAGGATACTATGCAGCAAGAGTCTCTGAAGAAGCTTTACCGCGCGTTATCAAATACATCCAAAACCAAGAGGAGCATCACAGTCGGCAACCCGGGGCAGCAACCCGGGGCGTAACCCTGGGTTTAAACCCAGGGATGCCTGACCCCGGTATGCTGACTCCGGGATGCCTAAGCAAACCAAGCAAAAACATCCTCTAACCTAAGAGAAGACTTCTGAGTAGCAGAAATATCCCGAATAACTCCCCCTTGATCGAGCTGAATAATACGGTCGCCCACTTTGATGCAATGTTGGAGCTCATGGGTGACCATGATGGCCGTAAGGTTTTTTTCTTTGATGATGCGGGTGGCTAGGTTAAGAACAAGCTCTGCGGAGCGTGGATCGAGGGCTGCTGTGGGTTCGTCGAGCAGCAATAAATCGAGCGTGTCGAAGGTGGCCATGAGTAGCGAAAGGGCTTGTCGTTGGCCTCCTGAGAAGCTACCCATAAATTGATCGAGACGGTTTTCGAGGCCTAGGTTTAGGATGCTAACATGCTTGGCGACTTTCTTCCGAAAAGCAGCATTGATCCCGATTTTTAAGCCTTTGGATTGGGTTCGCAAGGAAGCAATGCGGAAATTATCGAGTAAAGTTAAATCTGGTGCGGTTCCTAAGGTGGGATTTTGGAAAACTCGCGCTATGCATGGACTTCGCAGGTATGCTGCTTCGTTTTGCAATTCTTTTCCATTGAGCAGTACTTTTCCGGAGTTCGGTAATAATGTCCCCGCTAGAATATTTAACAGTGTCGATTTACCCGAACCATTGGAACCGAGCAATAGTGTGAAAGACCCTTTTTCAATACTGAGATTTATGTGCTTGAGAGCATTAACCTCCTGAGCTGTTCCTGCTTGAAACGTCAGATTTACATCGTTGATTTCGAGCATCAGGAAGAGAGTTTTTTGTTAAACTGCGGGAGACTTACGAAAACCAACACCACCAAGGCCGTTATTAATTTGAGTAAGTTAGGATCGGCACCCGATGCCAGGGTAAAAGCGATGATTAATCGAAATACAACACATCCGAAAAGCACACCGAAAATGCGCCAAAGAATGCCATTTTTCTTAAGCAAAGTCATTGTTGTTTCACCAATCATCACGGAACCTAATCCAAAAATAACGATACCAATGCCCATATTGATGTCGCTAAATTGTTGGAGTTGAGCAACAATACTTCCACTCAACGCGGTAAGCGCATTGGCAATACCCAATCCGATAATCTTCATACGATTGGTATTCACGCCCATGGCACTGACCATCGATTCGGAATTACCGGTGGCGCGCATGGCGATTCCAAAATCGGTTTTTAACACATAAAAAAGCAGGAATCCAATGAGGAGGGTTACTGCTAATAATAAAAAAATTTGATTGATATAGGGGTTTGAAACTAATTCAATGGACGCAAAAACATGGTTCACTTGAAGGAGTGGTATGTTTGACCGTTTCATTATCATTAAGTTGATAGAATACAAAGCCGTCATCACGATAATTCCCGACAATAGGGCATTTACTCGTAAGCGTGTGTGTATAAAACCCGTTAACATTCCTGCGAGTGCACCACCCAGGAAAGAGAACAAAAGAGCCAATTGCCAATTCGATCCATTACTTAGCTGAATGGCAGTGATCGCAGCTCCCAAAGTGTAACTTCCGTCGGTAGTGATGTCGGGAATATTAAAAATCTTCAGGGATAAATAAATTCCCCAGCCAAGCATGGTAAGCGAAAGACCGAGGCAAATGGCGGTAAGGTAAAACTGCATCAGGAAACCGGTTGAAACTCTTTGCCTGCAATAAACTTGTATCGTTTAGCTTGAGCCGGATTTACCATACGAGTTCGTTTGATAAGTTTTCGCGGTTTGGGAATAACACCCGAATGAAGAAATTGTGCGGCATCTTGTCCTGATGCGTAGCCCCAATCGTACATATTAGCACCGAAACCGGCAAGAGCTCCGCGGCATACCAATCCTGCTTCGGAAGTAATAATGGGAATCATGGCCTTATCGCAACTACTCACAATGGTTTCGAACGATGCGAAAATGGTATTGTCGGGCAGGGCGAAAAACACATCAATTTTTTGATCGATAAGACGTTCTATCACAAGCTGTGTTTCGGCGGAATTGTTTGCTGGCAAAGAAACGAGCTCCAAACCAAGTGCCGCCGCATCTTTTCGAATACGTTCGAGCGCATCCACGCTTTGCGGTTCGCTTTGATTGATGAGTGCTCCTACCCTTTTGGCATTTGGAAAAATTTCATGGATGAGCGTGATGGCTGTATCGATGTATTCGAGGGTTTCGTAAACACCGAAAAGGTTTGTAGGATCTTGTCCCTTTGCATTGCGTAAACCAGCCAATTCAGGACTCGGGCTCACCATCATACATACCGGAATTTGATTGGTTTTTTGAACCGCCGAAATGGTTGATACGGTGGTGTTAGTAGCAATTAAATTGACCTGTTGGGAAATGAAATAATCGACAGATTGTGTTAAAGCAGGAATATCGCCTTGGGCATTTCGATAAATCACATTCAAATTTTTGCCTTCAATATACCCGCTGTCTTTCAAAGCGGTGAAAAATCCTTTTTTAGCTTCGGCAACTGTTGCATCTTCAAAAGCATCGAGAAATGCGACGGTCTTTGCGTCGTTATTTTGTGCTGAGTTGCACGAAAGTATCGTGAAAAGGGATAGTATGGTTGCACTAAGGAATAGATATTTCATTCCACAAAGTAACCAAATACCAACCGGATTTTTATTGGGAATTTGAAATTCTAAGAAACCTGAGAACGAATAAGTGGAATTGAAAGCAGGTGACGAACCGTTTCCATATCAAACGGCTTGGAAAGGAAATCGCGAACCATCGGGTAACTTCGGGCTTTCTTCACATCTTCAGGATCTATGGAAGAAGAATACATATACACATTCGCGAAACGATGCATGGCTTGCATTTCCTCTAAAAATTGCCATCCCGTAATGCCCGGCATGTTAATGTCGAGTAATAAAATATCGGGCTGTGCAGGATCCAAACGGAGCTTTTCCAAAGCCATTTTAGCACTTGTAAACTCTGTGATTTTGATAGTTGGGTCGGCATTTTTCATAAGCCGCGTTGTGATATAGGTAATCACTTGATCGTCGTCGACTATCCAAACATTCTGGATGCGCTTATCATCTTGATCGTTAAGAAATAGACTTTTCTCTATGTCTACATCCAATTCTGCGAGTGCTTGCCCCATTTCGTGCACCACCCCATCGAGTTGGCTTGTTAACATGCGCAATGTTTCGAGCGTAATGGTTACATCTTGTCCCGAATGTGAATCGCTTTTAACAAGCTCTATTAAACCTAAAATATTGGCAAGTGGCTGGCGGATTTTATGAGATGTGATAAACGCAAACTCTTTGAGGCGTTTGTTTTGTTCTAGAATTTGAACTTGTATATCGCGTTTTTCAGTAACGTCAGCGAAATATGCTGAAATAGCTTTCTTGCCATTTACTTCAACTAACTTCCGAATTATCTCTACATAAATTTGTTTGCCCGTTTGTGTTTTTAGGCAATATTCTTTTTGATTTAGCTGATGATTCTGAATTAGTTTTTGGGATTCTTCTATGAACTCCGCTTTTCCGGATTCTGGAAGATGATTGAACTGTACTTGAAGAATATTTTTCCCAAGCAAATCCTCGCGTTTGTATTCAAACAAGTTACAATACGACTGATTTACACGAATGAAAATCCCCTGAGTATCGGTAAAACACATAGGCATAATTGCCTCTTCAAAGATATCATCGTAATCAGCCCAATTCTGAAGGATTTTTTTTTCGTGTATTTTCCGGTTTGTAATATCGGTTTCAAAAACAATAAAACCTTTCAGCAAATTGTCTTTGTCTTCTACTGGAGAAATGTCCATCTGAACCCAATACGGCTTTCCTTCTTTCGAATAAATCAGCTGTTCGGAAGTAATAAATTCAGCATTTCTTATTTTATCGTCGATGTCCTTTGCAACTGAAAAATCGGTTTCCGGTCCATGCAGAAATTCCTGAGGTCGTTTACCCATTATATCGTTTAACGAGTAGCCCGAAAGTTCTGAAAAACGTTCGTTTACCCATATAATTCGACCTTCTCGATCCATTATTCGAATAGCAAATCCATTTCCTTTTGAGAGCCGAGATAATTTTTCGAAATCATATATTTCATTCATAAATACTCATTCTAATTCAAGGATATAATACCTTGATTTTAAAAGAATGGTTGCAAAGAATGATTGCTTTAAATGACCAATATCGCCGCGAAATTTACATAGAGACGTTTGTCGAACTGCGTAAAAAAGAAAATCCAATCAAAGCCATAAACCTTATCTATAAAGGAATGTAAGCGTTTGATTGGATTTAAAACGTTCAGAATAAGTGCTTAAACTTTCAGATGTTTCAATTAAATCAGAAAGTTCGAAGTAATTAATTGATCTATCTCAACAGAGAATGCATCGAAACATTTTTGTCGAGAATGCCCAATAAATCAGAAATAGCAACACGTTCCTGAGTCATTGAATCGCGGTGGCGAATGGTCACCGTATTGTTTTCAAGACTTTCGTGATCGACCGTTACACAGAAGGGCGTTCCAACAGCATCGTGACGACGGTAGCGTTTTCCGATTGTGTCTTTTTCTTCGTAATGACAACGGTATGAAGATTTCAAGCTATCCATGATTTCGCGCGCTTTTTCAGGTAAACCATCTTTCTTCATTAGTGGTAAAATGGCTACTTTGATTGGAGCCAACTGCGGCGGAAGTGCCAATACCGTTCTAATTTCCTTCTTATCGCCTTCGCCAACTTCCTCTTCCTGATAGGCATTTATGAGCGTAAGTAAAAACATGCGGTCGAGCCCAATGGAAGTTTCAATTACATACGGAATGTAGTTTTGATTGATTTCTGGATCAAAGTACTGCATCTTTTTCCCAGAAAATTCCTGATGTTGCTTTAAATCGAAGTCAGTACGTGAGTGAATTCCTTCTACTTCTTTAAAACCGAATGGAAATTGAAATTCAATATCGGTTGCTGCATTGGCGTAATGTGCCAATTTTAAATGGTCATGATAGCGGTATTTGCTTGTTGCTGTTCCCAATGAAAGATGCCATTTTAAACGGCTTTCTTTCCAATGCTGAAACCATTCCATCTCGGTTCCTGGACGAACAAAAAACTGCATTTCCATTTGTTCGAATTCGCGCATACGCATAATGAACTGGCGCGCAATGATTTCATTACGAAACGCTTTCCCAATTTGAGCAATCCCAAACGGGATTTTCATTCTTCCGCTTTTTTGCACATTGAGGAAATTCACAAAAATTCCCTGTGCCGTTTCAGGACGAAGATACACCGCATCCGAATCGTCGGCAACGGAACCCATTTGTGTACTGAACATCAAATTGAATTGGCGCACATCGGTCCAATTGCGGGTTCCACTTATCGGGCAGGCAATTTCGTGAGCAACA
>JBBALS010000060.1:0-9033 GCA_040402915.1 Flavobacteriales bacterium | reverse complement strand
GTAAACAGGGTCATTAACAATTTTTTTTTTGTTGTGCGTAAGTTTCACTGACAATATTATAGGAATTATGCTGTTTCATGAGGTACTTTTGAGCACCTTTTAAAAAAGCAAATATACATGGACAAGATAAACATCCTTTGGGCTGATGATGAAATTGAATTATTAAAACCACATATTCTGTTTTTACAGGATAAGGGATATGAAGTTCACACGGCTAATTGTGGTGATGACGCCTTGGATTTGTTCAAAGAACGCGATTTTGACATTGTTTTTTTAGATGAAAATATGCCTGGGCTTTCTGGATTGGAGACCTTGGTGAAAATAAAACAGATCAAAAACGACATCCCGGTTATTATGATAACCAAAAGCGAAGAAGAGCAAATCATGGAAGATGCAATTGGCTCTCAGATTTCCGATTATTTAATTAAACCCGTTAATCCCAACCAGATTTTACTTTCCCTGAAAAAGAATTTAGAAAATAAACGTCTAATTCGCGAGAAAACTTCGAGTGCATACCAACAAGAATTTCGGAGTATTGGAATGACCTTGAGTGACCGTCTTTCGATTAATGAATGGAAAGAAGTATATCAAAAACTGGTATTTTGGGAGTTGGAGCTCAGTAAGAGTAAAGAAGAAGGAATGGAAGAAGTCCTTCGAATGCAAAAAACTGAAGCCAACACACAGTTTTCTAAATTCATCGCCAATAATTACCAAAATTGGCTAAACGGAAAAGATCCAGATGCTCCGTTATTATCGCATACAATGTTCAAACAACGTGTTATTCCTGAAATTGATAAATACGAGAGTACGTTTTTTGTTCTAATTGACAATATGCGTTACGATCAATGGAAAGTAATGGCTCCGATCATTTCCGAGTATTTTAAAATCGAAACTGAAGAGATTTATAGTGCTATTCTGCCGACAGCTACGCAATATGCTCGAAATTCTATTTTCTCAGGATTACTTCCTTCCGAAATGGAAAAACGTTATCCCAACCATTGGTTAAACGATGAAGAAGAAGGCGGTAAAAATATGTTTGAAGAGTTCTTCATGATTGAACAGTTTAAACGATTGGGCAAAGACATTAAAACTTCGTATACCAAAGTCACTAATAACCAAGCAGGGAAAAAATTAGCAGAGAATATCCCCAATTTGATGGGAAATAAGTTCAATGCAATTGTTTATAATTTCGTTGATATGCTTTCTCATGCTAGAACTGAAATGGAAGTTATTCGCGAATTGGCTGATGATGAAAAAGCATATCGTTCAATTACCGTTTCTTGGCTAGAGCATTCTCCCCTACTCGATATTTTAAGACAAATTGCCGACAGAAAAGCCCGTCTAATCATTACTACAGATCATGGAACGATTCGGGTTACAAACCCAAGCAAAATAATTGGCGATCGTAATACCAACACCAACTTACGATACAAGCAAGGGAAAAATTTGAATTATGAAAAGCGGGATGTGTATGAAGTGAAAAATCCTCTTGATATTTTCCTTCCACGTCAACATGTGAGCACAGCATTTGTATTTGCGAAAGAAGATTTCTTTTTTGCTTATCCAAACAACTACAATTATTTCGTGAATTATTATAAAAACACCTTTCAACATGGTGGTATCTCGCTCGAAGAAATGTTAATCCCTTTCATAACATTAAGCTCCAAATAATCTGTATTCCTTATTAAGGTTGTCCCATGTGTGTTTATTCTTTTAAGCATACATGGGATTTTTCATTGTGGATCATTGAAACTCATGTAAAAAAATTTAAGTTACACTTTTTATAAAAAAGGATGAACTATCATGTATCTTTGAGGAAGTTCCGCTTAAAAGCATACTATGAAAATCACCTTTGAATGCAGCGCTATCGATGAACTTAAAGAAGCCGCAGAAATCCTAACTTCCTATTTCAAAGAAAAACATGTTGTTGCATTTTATGGAGAAATGGGCGTTGGAAAAACTACATTTATCCGTGCTTTATGTGAAGAATTGGGTTGCAAAGATTCAACAAGTAGTCCAACTTATGGCTTAGTAAATGAGTATGCGCTGCCTCATGGTAAAAAAATTTACCATTTTGACTTTTACAGAATTTCCTCATTGGAAGAAGCAATTGCAATTGGAGTGGACGATTATTTCAATAGTGGAGAATGGTGTTTCATTGAATGGCCTGAAAAAATAGAACCCTTGCTTCCATTAAATTATGTTCAGGTTTCGATGAAGGAAAATCAAGGACTTCGAACCATTTATATGCAAAATCAATCGTTACAAAACCCTTCGATAAATTAATTTTTAATTTGAACGCGATGAGTATCCAACACGAACACGGCAAGTTATTTTCTCAAAGTAAGGTATTACTTCCTCAGGAAGAAATGCTCGAAGTTGGTCGTCGTTCGAGCAAGTTACAAATTGGAATCCCTAAAGAAACTTCTTTTCAAGAGAAACGTGTTTCACTTGTTCCCGCAGCTGTTGCAGTTTTGGTCAATAATGGCCATCAAGTAACGGTCGAAACTGGGGCTGGCACGAATGCTAATTATCAAGACAAGGATTACAGCGATGCTGGTGCTTCCATTGCTTATAGCCCCGATCTGGTATACAAAAGCGATATTGTTCTCAAGGTTGCCCCGCCAACATTTGATGAAATTGAAATGATGAATCACAAGCAGAAACTCATTTCTGCACTTCAGCTTACTGTTCAACAAAAAAATTATTTCAATCACCTCATTTCTAAAAAAATTACTGGACTTGCATTCGATTATATAAAAGACAAATCTGGTATTTATCCTGTTGTTCGCTCAATGAGTGAAATTGCAGGAAATGCGGCCATATTAATTGCAGGTGAATATTTAAGCACAACAAACAATGGAATTGGGATGATGTTTGGCGGTATTTCGGGGGTCCCTCCAACCGAAGTTGTCATTATTGGTTCGGGAACAGTCAGCGAATTTGCCGCTCGTGCAGCAATTGGATTTGGAGCTTATGTAAAAGTTTTCGATAATTCACTTTATCGTCTTCGTCGCATACAAAATGATGTGGGGCAGCGGCTTTTTACTTCCATCATCGAACCAAGGCAGCTCGAAAAAGCCCTTCAAACAGCAGATGTTGTAATTGGTGCGCTTAGAGCAAAAGAAGGCAGAACCCCCATTGTTGTTAGCGACGAAATGGTAAGCAACATGAAATTCGGCTCTGTTATTATCGATATTTCGATTGATCAAGGGGGATGCTTTGAAACTTCTGAAGTTACAAATCATGCGAATCCTGTATTCAAAAAATATGGTGTTACCCATTATTGTGTTCCCAATGTCGCTTCGCGTGTATCGCAAACGGCCTCGCTTGCTTTGAGCAATATTTTTACTCCAATGCTTATGGAAATGGGCCAAAATGGTGGAATGGATAATTTATTACGAATGAATGCTGGTGTTCGAAATGGGGCATACATGTATAACGGAATAGTAACACATAAATACATTGGTGAAACATACGGCCTGCCTTATAAAGACATCGATTTACTTATTGCAGCAACACAGTTTTAGAATTATTATGCGCTATTTGCTTAGTTTTGTCGAATGAGTTTTGCACGTCGAATTCGATTATTTATACTTGGGATATTAATTGGGAGTTTAGTTGTTTGGGGATTTTTATTTCGCGGAAGAACCTTCCCTGCTTGGACACCTGAGGGCCGTGTTTTGGAGGCTCTGAATGAACATCCAATTCGTATTTCATCGGAAGCTCGTTGCATGCTCAATTGCAATCAAATTAAAGACGAAGATATTTTAGCTTTAATTGCCGATGGCGATGTTCTTTTCAGCGAGAGTGATATTAGAGGAAAAGATATTCCTGAATATGTGGTGGAAGGAAAAGGGAAAAATCTAAAACTCTACAAAATGAAATTCCGGTCCGAATACTTAACAACCGTTCTCATTTCTGTTCTCCCAACACCCAATTCAAATGCAACTTGTGACTGCAAATAATAGTGGATGCTACAGACACAACCTACAATTAAATCAGGAGGTTGATATTGTTACGAAACGTGATCAAAAAACAGGCGCATTAACACGAGGTAAAATTCGATGGATTTTAACAAGTAAACCCTATCATTCGAGAGGAATAAAAGTGATGTTAATTGATAGAACCGTTGGCCGGGTTCAAGTAATTGTTTCTCCACTCGAACTCGAAATCATCAATGAATAATCCAGAAAATTGGACACTCGCTAATGGAATTCGTGTCATTTATTTGCAAGTAAACAGTCCAGTTGCACACTGTGGTTTATTTATCAATGCAGGTAGTCGTGATGAACTTCCCCATGAGTTTGGATTGGCCCATTTTATTGAACACTCCGTTTTCAAAGGCACTCCAAGCAGAAAGGCCTACCATATTTTGAGTCGTATGGAGGATGTTGGTGGAGAAATTAACGCCTACACAAGTAAAGAAGAAACCGTTTTGTATAGTACATTTCTCTCCAATCACTTTGGGCGAGCAATCGATCTTATTAACGACATTGCATTTTTTTCGAACTTCCCAGAAAAGGAAATTAATAAAGAAAAGACGGTTATTATTGATGAAATAAATTCATACAAAGACAGTCCCGTTGAAGAAATTTACGACCGTTTTGAGGAACAAATTTTCCCTAACCATTCTTTGGGTCATGATATTTTAGGAACTCCATCGCATATAAAGAAATTTAAACCTGAGCATTTAAAGACATTTATTAATCGAACCTGGAACACCGACGAGATGGTCTTTTCGTTTGTTGGAAATATTCCATTGGTGAGATTGAAAAAGGAATTAGAACGAACTATTGGACAACACCCAAGTAACAATAGAACATTCAAGCGAGAGGTGGTTCCCGAATATCAAGTCAATAATCAATCACAAAAACGGAAGAACCATCAGGCGCATTTGATTATGGGAAACCGAGCATATTCGGTTCAAGATTCCAAACGAACGGGATTAATTTTGTTGAATAATTTACTCGGTGGCCCCGGAATGAGTTCTCGATTGAACCTTGCTATTCGCGAAAAATATGGCTGGACATACAATATTGACTCGAGCTATTCCATTTTCGGCGACACTGGACTTTGGAGTGTTTATTTAGGAACGGAAGCTGCTTGGGTTGAAAAATGCAGAGAATTAGTTCTGCGAGAAATGAAGAAATTGAGGGAGCAAGAACTTGGTGTTGTTCAACTTCAAAAAGCAAAAAATCAACTTATAGGTCAAATGGCTATTTCGCAAGAAAGTAATTCTTCATTGATGTTGGGTTTTGCAAAAACGTTTTTACTTTTTAATAAAATAGATACTTTTGAAGAAGTAGCACAAAAAATCGAATCTCTTAGCTCCCAAGATATACGAGAAATTGCGAACGAGATTTTTATGGAAGAGAATTTATCTTCTTTACTTTATCAAGGACGTTGATAAACAGTGCATTAAACTCGAAACGCATTAACATTTTTTTAATGCAATTATTTTTAACAATTGGGTTTTGAAAACAATATAACCTACGTATTTTAGACCACTTAAATTTATCCTATGCATGTAGCTGTTGCCGGAAATATTGGTTCAGGAAAAACGACTCTTACTTCACTTTTGTCGAAACATTATAATTGGGTTCCGCATTTCGAAGATGCTGATGACAATCCCTATTTGAATGACTTTTACGAGGAAATGCAACGTTGGTCATTCAACTTGCAGATTTACTTCTTGAACTCACGATTTAACCAGGTGAATGAGATTCGCAAAAGTGGGAAAGCAGTTATTCAAGACAGAACCATTTACGAAGACGCGTATATTTTTGCACCCAACCTGCATGCAATGGGTTTAATGACAACCCGCGATTTCGAAAACTACTTTACGTTATTCAATTTAATGTCGAGTTTTATTGCACCTCCCGATTTGTTGATTTATCTGCGTGCTGGAGTTCCGACCTTGGTTAATCAGATTCAAAAACGTGGAAGAGATTACGAAAATTCCATTCGTCTTGATTATTTAAAACGATTGAACGAGCGTTACGAAGCATGGATTTCAAATTACACAGTCGGTAAATTATTGATTATTGATGTGGATGAAAACAAATTCAGTGAGAATCCAGAACATCTTGGTGAAATTATTTCACGTGTGGATGCAGAAATAAATGGATTGTTTTAATTTCTAAACTTCCTATAAATGAAGAAAGCCCTGAAAATTTAATTTTCAGGGCTTTCTTTTTGAGTAAAAAATTTAAACCAGCATCATTACGGGCTGCTCCAAATACTCTTTAAGTGTTTTCAAGAAAGCAGCACCGCTAGCACCATCAACAACTCGATGATCGCAGCTAAGTGTTAACTTCATTACATTTCCTGGAACAACTGCACCGTTTTTAACAACCGGCTTTTGCTTTATAGAGCCAACAGCTAAAATGCATGCATCTGGAGGGTTAATGATTGCAGTAAATTCTTCAATGTCATACATCCCCAAATTACTAATGGTGAATGTATTCCCTTCCCAATCTTGCGGTTGCAATTTTTTCGATTTTGCTTTGGCAGAATATTCTTTTACTTCAGCAGAAATTTGAGACAAGCTTTTATTGTCCGCGAAACGCACAACAGGAACTAACAAACCATCTTCAACAGCCATTGCAACACCAATATTGATATGGTTATTTCTACGAATTTTATCGCCTAACCAAGAAGAATTAATTGCAGGATGTTTGCGCAAAGCCATGGATGATGCTTTTACAACAAAATCGTTGAAAGAAATTTTCACATCACCTTGTGCATTAATCGAAGTTCTTGCAGCTATTGCATTGTCCATATCAATCTCAATAGTGAGATAAAAATGTGGAGCGCTGAATTTACTTTCTGCCAAACGACGCGCAATTACTTTACGCATCTGAGAAACATTCTCTTCGGTATAGCTTTCTTGTCCTACCGGTGTAAATGCAACAGCCGATTTTGTTTGAGATGCAGGTGAGAAATTTTCGATATCGCGTTTTACAATACGACCACCATCGCCCGAGCCATTCACTTGATTAATATCAATCCCTTTTTCACTTGCAATTTTCTTTGCAAGCGGAGATGCTTTAGTTCTGGAATCATTGCTCAATACACTTGTTGCAACTGCTGCAGGTGCTTCAATTAATGCAACAACAGGAACTTCAGGAGCCGCTTCGACCAAAGTTACTGCGGGAGTTGAAGCCGCAGTTATTAATGACCTATATTCTTCACCCTCTTTTCCTAAAATGGCAAGTATGGATTCAACTGGAGCTCCTTTTCCTTCTTCAACACCGATATAAAGTAAAAAACCATCTTGGAATGATTCAAAATCCATGGTGGCCTTATCTGTTTCGATTTCGGCCAATAAATCACCCGATTTCACTTTATCTCCAACTTTCTTATGCCATTTTGAAACAACACCTTCTTCCATGGTGTCGCTTAGTTTGGGCATCTTGACAATTTCTGCCATAGTTTTATTTTTGCTTGAATTAGTCTAAAATGTAAGGATAATTTTCTTGAACATATACATCTTTGTATAGTTCATCGATTGTTGGATATGGTGATTCTTCAGCAAATTTCACAGACTCTTCAACCACTGCTTTCACGCGATCTTCGGTTGCTTCAACCTCTGCTTCTGTGATCCATTTGTTTTTGCGTAGTGTTTCTAATACCTGCTCAATTGGATCTTGAAGTTTATACGATTCTACTTCATCTTTTGAACGATATTTTCCAGGATCCGACATTGAATGCCCTCTGAATCGATACGTTTTCATTTCCAATAAACTCGGTCCGTCTCCCTTGCGGGCACGATCAATTGCCCATACCATGGCATCATGCACATCTTCCACACTCATCCCATCAACCGATTTCGAAGGCATATCGTAGGACAATCCAATTTTATGTAATTCAAGCACATTGGTAGTTCTTTCTACTGAAGTACCCATTGCGTAATTGTTGTTTTCAATAATAAATACAACGGGAAGTTTCCACAACATTGCCATGTTAAACGCTTCGTGCAAAGCACCTTGACGAACAGCGCCGTCGCCCATGTATGTTAGCGTTACGTTATCGTTTCCATTGTATTGATCGGCAAAAGCGATTCCTGCACCCAGTGGAATTTGTCCACCTACAATACCATGTCCACCAAAGAACTTATGTTCAGCAGAAAACATGTGCATTGAACCACCTTTTCCTTTAGAACAACCTGTCGCCTTCGCCATAAGTTCGGCCATTACTGCATTCGGAGAAACACCTTTCGCAATAGGTTGAACGTGATCGCGGTAAGCAGTAATCATGTTATCATTTTTGCGACTAGCGCTTATTGCACCAGCTAAAACAGCTTCCTGCCCAATGTATAAGTGACAGAATCCACGAATTTTTTGTTGTATGTATAACTGACTTGATTTCTCTTCAAATCTGCGCCATAACAGCATTTCTTCATACCATTTAAGGTATTGCTCTTTCTTGAATTTAGGCTTTGCCATTTCTATTTAATAATTACGAGGACAAATTTATAATAAAAGAACCATTTCGCACTATTTTTTGCGGAATAATCGATTATTTTCGTTTTAACTTATCTGCATCGAAAGCAACTGG
Source organism: Flavobacteriales bacterium (assembly GCA_040402915.1). Taxonomy (GTDB): domain Bacteria; phylum Bacteroidota; class Bacteroidia; order M30B66; family M30B66; genus CALQRR01. Next base: position 471 of record JBBALS010000060.1, on the reverse strand, counting down.
CAGAATATTTATCAATCCGTTAACAACATGAACAGCTCCTTTTGAGCCCATCATAAATATTTCCATGGGATGTTTACTGATTTGTTCAAACTCCGACATAACTTGTCTGCAAGAGCCACAAGGGTATATTGGAGAATCTACTGTAAAGTCATCTGAATGTGCAGCAATGGCAAGTTTCATTACACGTTTACCTGGATAATTTGCACCTGCTGCAAACAAAGCGGTTCTTTCGGCACATAATCCGGAAGGATATGCCGCATTTTCTTGATTATTTCCCAATACAATGGTACCATCGTCTAGCAAAACTGCAGCACCAACATAAAAATGCGAATAAGGAGCGTATGCTTTGAAACTTGCATCCAATGCTACTTTCAAAAGTTGTTGATCGGGTTCTGGCAATTCCTCCAAAGTATCGTATTCCCGAATGAGGGTTGAATAATGTATTTCGCGCATTAAGGCAAATTAGCAATT
>JBBALS010000059.1:0-9090 GCA_040402915.1 Flavobacteriales bacterium | reverse complement strand
CGTAATCCGTAATCCGTAATCCGTAATCCGTAATCCGTAATCCGTAATTCGAAATCCGTAATTGATAATTCGTAATCCGTAATTGTTAATCCGTAATTAATATTTTTTAATTCAACGAAATAGCCGGAAGCCCATCCCCTGTTGCATTATAGAACTCCAACTCGTAAATCTTAGGTTCCATAAAATCAATTAGCGGCATCGATTCTAAAATTTCATGAACCTCTGTTTCGGATTCCGCATTGATCGTTGCCCAAACCTTGGTATGGTCTTGCGATAATGCATACGAAAGGACAATTCCTCCATGCATCAAATCATGAATTTGTCGCTGCTGCTGGGGAATTAAGGAAATAAACTCTTCGGTCATTTCGAGAGGCAAATCCAGATCGACGAGGTATTGATTCATGAGACAATGATAGGAAAAAGCAAGACTTTAATTCAATGGAATAATTGAAAATGGGTGTTTTTTAATTGGAAAATCAAGATTCCAAACAGAATCAGCTACTTATTCTTCAATCAGTTCAATAAAATGATCGTCTTTACGCTCCAACTCGGCGCCGTATGGCAGCTTTAAAAACTGTTTAATGGCAGGATCCACAAGAATAACCGCTTCGATATCGTACACTCCGTAATTATCTTCATTATCGAGGTAAGCATCATCTTCTTCGCCAGATAAAAAGCGCCAACCCGAATCCAATTCCTCCTCGGGTTTCTCACGGTACATGAAACCTACGGGTTTACCGTCTTGCATAATGTATGCACTCGCCAAACACACTCCATCGAACACAGGATTCCGTTTCGGTTTATTCGCTTCTTGTTGTTTTTTTGCTTTGGTCATACTCAGTTTTCTAATTCATCATCATATTCATCCACTTCCAATCCTTCCAAACCTAAAAATATCTCTACCGGCTCAGCTTCTTCAAATTTCAAAACAATACTCTCATTCAATACTCTTCCTTCATGTTTTATAAAAGAAGGCGTAATTGATTTGCCAATGGAGTCTTTCCAATACTTAATTTTAGATGCATCGCGCGATTCGATGGTAACGACTCCTTTAAATTCTTCTTCTATGCGTTTACGCTCTGCATCAATGTTGGGCTCAGCCAGTTTAATTCCGTCGGATTCTTCGCCAGCCGTTATCGATAGGTTTTTTCCGCTTTGAAATTCAAAGGTAATCCAATCAAGCACCTCGAATAATTGATCATTGGCTCGGTTTACCCAGTAATGATAGGTCACTTTTGCCAAGGTTTCATTCACCATTTCGGTAAGTTGATACACTTCAGCAACCGTGAAAAAATTGGAGTCGGTTAATTCCTGAAATTCTTCGGGTTCTTGCATAATTAATAGCGCACTGGCGATTTTGTTGAATAAAAGATGAAGGAGTAAATATCGGCGGCTTGTTCTACCGATTTATTCAATGCTGTTCCTGCTCCATGTCCGGCATTGGTTTCTATACGAATCAAAACAGGATTACTGCCTTTATGTTTTTCTTGCAAGGTAGCTATGAACTTGAACGAATGTGCAGGTACAACACGATCGTCGTGATCGGCTGTCATGACCATGGTTGCAGGATATGCAACTTCTTTGATGTTGTGTAAAGGCGAATATCCATAAAGCACAGGAAACATTTTAGCATCGTCAGACGAACCATATTCATCCACCCAACCCCAACCAACGGTAAATTTTTGGAAACGCAACATATCCATAACTCCCACTTGTGGAATACAAGCCGCAAATAAATCGGGACGTTGCGTCATAACAGCGCCTACCAATAATCCGCCGTTTGAACCTCCTTGTATAGCAAGCTTTTCTTTGGATGTATATTTATTGGCTTGCAACCATTCGGCACAGGCAATGAAATCGTCAAATACATTTTGTTTTTTCTCCATCATTCCTGCACGGTGCCAGGTTTCGCCATATTCACCTCCACCGCGAAGATTAGCCATCACATACACTCCGCCATTTTCTAAAAACGGAACGCGCGTTGCCGAAAAACCAGGTTCCAAACTGATGTTAAATCCTCCATAAGCATACAATAAGGTTGGATTTTGTCCATCGAGTTTGATGCCTTTTTTGTGAACCACAAACATCGGCACCTTAGTCCCGTCTTTACTTGGTGCAAAAACCTGTTTTACCTCGTAATCTTCGGGATTGAATTTCACTTCCGATTTTCTGAAAACGGTCGATTTACCTGAAGCAATATCGTACTTGAAAATGGTTGGTGGGTAATTGAATGATGTAAAGGTATAAAAACAAAATGTTTCGTTTTTATATCCACCAAATCCGCCTGCTGCTCCAACACCTGGAAGGGTAATTTCATGCTCCATTTTGCCCGAACGACTGTATTGAAACACTTGTGAATTAACATCTTTGAGGTATTCCGCAAATAATTTTCCTCCACATGTCGAAACGCCTTTAAGCAGATTTTTACTTTCAGGGATGATGTTAATCCAGTTGGCCTTATCGGAATTTTTCGGATCGATTAAAACCAAGCGATAATTGGGCGCATCGATATTGGTATGAACCAAAAGTTTATCTCCCTCATTATCGATCACATTACTCACAAAGTCGAACTTGCTGATGAGTGGATGAAATGATTCTTCGCCTGCTTTCAAATCCCGAATCCAAGTTTCATTTCCGTCAGTTCCTTCACTGATTGAAAGCAACAAAAAATGCTCGTCTTCGGTTGCAGAAGCAGAATGGTAACGCAACGGATTGGCTTTATCGATGAATATCAAACGATCACGGTCTTGGGAATCGCCCAATTGATGGTAGTATATAGAATGAAACTGATTTTGACCAGAAAGCTCCTGGCCTTTTTCGGGCGAAGGATAACGAGAATAATAAAATCCATTGCCGACAAATGACGCTCCTGAAAATTTCACATATTGAATAACATCAAGTAAATCTTTCCCGGTTGCAATTTCACGAATGCGCATTTCAGACCAGTCGCTTCCTGCACGACTCACGGTATATGCAATGTATTTCTTGTCGGTTGATATTCCTGCAAAACCTGCCGAAGCAGTTCCATCTGTAGCCAATTTATTTGGATCTAAAAACTCAACCGGCTCGCCCGTAAGTCCATCTTGACGGTAATACACACTTTGGTTTTGGAGTCCGTCGTTTTTGCTATATAGATAATATTTTCCAGCACTAAATGGAGCTGTATATCTAGGATAATTAAGTAATTCGTTTATACGATCACGGATTTTATTTCGGTATGGGATTTTGGATAGATAGGCATTGGTGACTTCATTTTCGGCTTTAACCCATGCTTTTGTTTCTTCGGATGTATCATTTTCGAGCCAACGGTATGGATCGGCAACTTTAGTTCCGTGATAGTCTTCAACCAGATCGGTTTTACGTGTTTGAGGATATGTTAATTGTGCATTTGCTTCTTGCTGCATGAGTATTCCAAGCATGAGTATGCTGAATTTTGAAACTGTTTTCATCTAAAAATAATGAGTTGAAATAAAATGTTCATTTAAAACGATTGACGAATCTCCTTTTTAACATATTCCAATGCAATTTGAGTAGGAAGTTTTTCAACACTGCCTGAAATTTCCAACAAGAGTTTCGCTAATTCCAATCCTTCGGGTGAATCGCCTACTTTATATGCAGCTGCATTTATGAGTTTAACCATTTCTTCCTTGGCACTTTTTACGAGTTCCCAAGAAGCGTTCGACATATACATTTGTTGGGCAATGTTATGATCGAATTCGCTACGAATGGTCTTTAATATTTCTGAATGCAGAGTTCGGGCAGACATACCGGGGGAGTGAATACGCATAACCATATTATTGGGATTTATCCGTTCGAGGTAAACAATAATGCGCTCGTATGCTTGAATTCGGATGGGCGTTATGGCCGTTTGACTGGTCAGTTTTAAATCGAGCGAACGAAGTTTAAAATTTTCCTGCAGATAATTATTCAAAATAAAATAGATGAATCCAAAGACGATTAGCAATGGAACGCTGTATTTAAGTAGTTCTAAGATGGTTTCTAACCAATTCATATTTTCAAGTTATAAGTGGACGAAGGTATAAAATGCTTTAGATTTTTTTATGGTTTCACTCAGGATGAATTGAATTTCAGTTTAACCCTATTTTATGCTGGATTCTACTGAACTTCAATTTTTCAAATACGAAAAAAATCAAAAAAAAAGTCCCGCCGAGGCAGGACTTTCAATCATGTTGAAATGGTGATTATCAGCTTAAGCCGTACGACGTACGTTAGCTGCATTCAATCCTTTTCTTCCTTCTTGTAGATCAAAGCTAACTTTATCGTTTTCACGAATCTCGTCTACTAGACCTGATACGTGTACGAAGTATTCTTTGTCTGATTCATCGTCTTTAATAAATCCGAAACCTTTCGCATCATTAAAGAACTTTACTGTTCCATTTTTCATTCTAAAAAAATATTATTTTGGCAAAGGTAACCCTTTTTACAAACGGATTACGTTTTTGTTTAAATTTAAGCGATTAAACCTAAATTATTATTTTTTTTATTTTGAATTCAGCTTTTAAACGAGCTATTGCTTAACGTTTACAGCACTTTTCGAATATCTGACCAAAATGTGGGATATGATTTTTTTACCACATTGGGATGTTGAATGATTAAACTGGGAATTTTTAAAACCAAGGGCGTAAATGCCATTGCCATGCGATGATCTTCATACGTTTCAATTGAATATAGTTGATCGAATCGGAAATTCTGAGAATTGATTATTACTTCGTGAGCTGCTGGATATTCGCAAACAACCTCCATTTTTGATAATTCATTACAAACTGCTGCAATCCGATCTGTTTCTTTTAAACGAAGACTTTGCAGACCTGAAAAATGCACATTCAACTTTAACGCAGCAGCAGTTACGGCATAGGTTTGAAATAAATCGGGAGTTTTGATGCAGTCTATAAACAGGTCAGTTTGCTTCAACTGCGTTTTTACTAATCGAATGCCCGAATCCCATTCAAAGGTTTCAACTCCAAATTCCTTGAAGATTTCTGCACAATGCGCATCGCCTTGAATTGAACGCACATGCAAACCCGATAAGGTTATATCTGCATCTTGCGACAAGGCAACCATCGAATACCAATACGAAGCTGCCGACCAATCTTTTTCAATCGCGATTTCCACTGATTTTTTAGGAATAAAGGGCTGAACACTTATCGATGTTTCCGATTGCTCGATATGAAATCCGCATTGCAGCATCAAATCGATGGTCATTTGAAGATAGGGCTGTGAAATTATTTGCCCTTGAGGTTCCAAAACGAGGTCATTTTCCATCAAGGGTGCAACAAGCAGTAAAGCAGATAAAAATTGACTGCTCATGGAAGCATCGATTGAAATTTTTCCGCCTTTCAATTTCCTACCTCGAATAATCAATGGTGCAAAACCCTCTTTATGTTGATACTGAATATCTGCTCCCAACAAACGAAGTGCATCAACTAAAGGCGCAACCGGACGCTCCATTAATCGCTCGGAACCGCTTAAAACTCCTTCGTATTCATCCAAAGAAGCTAGGTAAGACAAGAAAAATCGAAAGGTTGTACCTCCAGCTCCTGCATTTGCTGAAGTTGGTAATTGTGTGATAAGTTCCTGCAAATTTTGAGTATCGGAAGCATCCGAATAACCAATTCCTCGAATATCACCATTTGAAATAGCTTCTAAAATCAATAATCTATTGCTGATGCTTTTGGATGCAGGCAAATCGATCGAACCGCTTATGGAAGAACTTGATGATACCAATTCAATTGTGCGCTGCATACTTCCTGTAAATTCGTAATGCCTTTTCTATGGACTGCTTATCGGCCTGTATGTTCAATGCAATTTGACCAGGTTTCTTAATCAAGCTAAATGTCACATTTCCTTGTTTGTTCTTTTTATCAGAATACATGAATTGAAGCAGTGAATCCAGCTCGTTTTCTTGGAATTGAAATAGGGTAAAATATTTCTTCAACAATTCAACGTAGTTAGTAATTATGCTCGAATCGGTCAAAATATGAAGTTGATCAGCAAGAATAAGTTCAGCCAAAATGCCCGATGCAACAGCAAATCCATGCAATAAATTCTCATTGCGTTTGAAAGCATGTGCCTCAAAAGCATGCGCCATGGTGTGTCCGAAATTCAATTGTTCGCGGTTTCCCTTTTCCTGAAAATCGGTATTGGTAATATGGTATTTGAATCGAATGCTTTTTTCAATAATTTCAGACCAGTTGCTTGTTTGTTGAATATCAAAATTCGAAACTTCTTCCCATTCATCTTCTCCTGAAAGTAATGCATGCTTTACCATTTCGGCAAATCCTGAAACACGTTCATCGGCGTGAAGTGTTTGAATAAAGTCTGGAAATACAAGCACTGCTTGAGGTTGAGTAAATGTCCCCAACATATTTTTTAATCCACCGAAATTCACACCTGTTTTGCCTCCAACAGAAGCATCGACCATGGCCAAAAGGGATGTTGGGATCTGAATAAAATCAATTCCTCGCATATAGATTGACGCTGCAAAACCACCCAAATCGCTTACAATTCCACCTCCTAAATTGATGATTAAACTTTTTCTTCCAGCTCCCTCATCCAATAAAAATAAGCACAATCGTTCTACCTCATTGATCGATTTATTCGTTTCTCCCAATTGCAATTCAAAAACTGAGGCCGCATTTAATTGTGGAATTTCTTCAAGCAGAATAGGCAAACACGCTTGTTTTGTATTGACATCGCAAACAATTATGATGCGCTCATTTTGATAATGGGAAAGTATCGAATTCAGTTTTTTCAATGAATCTCGACCAATTACAATGAATGGATCTGATGAAATTTGATTCGACTCCATTGAACAAAAGTAGCATAAACAAGTTTTGAAAGGGTAAAAATTAGCATTCAACATTGCGATAAATCTTTTAGGTTTGTTGTTTAAATTTAGGCTTGATGGTGTCATTCGAAAACACAGAAATTGCATTTAAAAGTAAAACCAACGTCGAACTCGAAAAAGCGTGGTGGCTATTTCGTTTTATTGGTAATAATCAGCTTGTTCGACTTACAAAACCCTTTGCGGGAATTGCTGTGAAAATTGGATTTCCATTTCGCTACATGATTAAACAAACCATCTTCCAGCACTTTTGCGGAGGAGAAACCATCGGCGATTGTGAAGAGAAAATTGACAGTTTGGCCTCCTTTCATGTTCGTACTATTCTTGATTATTCGGTAGAAGGCAAAGAATCAGAAACCGATTTTGATCGCACCACTCAAGAAATTATTGATACGCAAGAACGTTCGGTGTTGGACGAACACATTCCTTTTTCTGTATTCAAACTAACCGGTATTGCCCGTTTTGAATTGCTCGAAAAAGCGAGTTCATCCGAACCATTATCAGAAACCGAACGCATTGAATTCGAACGAGTAAGCATGCGTGTTGAACGCATCTGCAAACGTGCTTTTGAACTAGATCGCTGTGTAATGATGGATGCCGAAGAAAGTTGGATTCAGCCAATCATGGATAAATTGATGTTGGATATGATGCGAAAATTCAACAAGGATCGCGCAGTTGTATACAATACCTTTCAAATGTATCGTCACGATCGCCTGGAAAAGCTCAAAGAACTCCATACTTATGCAGCCAATGAATCATTTTTTGCTGGCGTAAAATTGGTGCGTGGCGCCTACATGGAAAAAGAACGCAAACGCGCTTTGGAAATGAGCTATCCATCCCCCATTCAGAAAGATAAGCAGTCCACAGATTTGGATTACAATGTGGCTTTGCAATTCATGGTTGAACATATTGATCAATTTGCCTTCTGTGCTGGGTCTCATAACGAAGACAGTGCGGCCATGTTGGTTGATTTGATGGAGAAACATACTATTCACCACAACGACAATCGGGTTTATTTTTCTCAATTGCTTGGCATGAGCGATCATATCAGCTTTAACTTATCGAACGCTGGATACAATGTTGCCAAATATGTTCCGTATGGCCCAGTAAAAGATGTGCTTCCGTATTTAATTCGCAGAGCAGATGAAAACACATCAGTAGCAGGACAAACAAGCCGCGAGCTTTCCTTGATAAGCAAAGAACGTACTCGGAGAAAAAATCATAGAAAATGATTTGATTCAATATTAAAAGGGTAGTTAAAATATGAATCGATTTTTCATCATAAAATTAATCATAAAGTTCCACTCGTTTTTGTATGTTTGAATTCATTTTTTAAAGCGAACCATCCGCAATGAAAAGAAGTTTTTTAGTACATACGCTCCTTTTAATTCTTTTGCCCATTTGTTTAATTCAGGCTCAAACAGATGCTTACCGAACTGAAAGTCTTGGTCTTCTTGAAAAAGGAGAAGCGGCCAAAGCCTTAGATAAAATGACCGAGGCAGTAAAAATTGCACCGGAAATTGCAGAGAATTGGTTTGTTCTAGGGAAGGCGCATAATGCCATGAAGAATGGGAAAGCGGCTCTGATAGATTTCCAAAAAGCCGACTCTTTAAAGTTTGCCAGTACCGATTTTTACTTGATCTATGGAATCACCTTTTTTGATTTAGGTAATAACAAAGAAGCATTTAACTGCTTTGAGAAAGGGCTGAAGATAGATTCCAAAAATTTCGAATTGTATTTTAACAGAGCCTTGGTTTGGATTGAGCTCCAGCGTCCCATTGACGCAATTGAAGACCTTAGTAAAACACTCGAATACAAACCTGAGTTTTTGGAAGCGCGCATGTTTCGTGCTACCTTGAATTTTGACAATGAAGAATTTGACCAATGTATCAAAGATTGCGATTATATGATTGGGCAAGACCCTAAAAATTCGGAAGCTTATTATTACAGAGCAATGGCACATGGAGGAAATGGAAAAGATAAATTGGCCATTCAAGATTTCGATAAAGCCATTGAGTTTAATCCTAAAAATGATGATGCATTGTGTCGTCGTGGTGCTGCCAAATTTTTATCAGGTAATAAAAAAGGCGCCTGTATGGATTGGAACAAATCCAAAGCACTAGGCAATGAAGATGCAGAACAATACATACTAGTTAATTGTACTGAAGGAGAATAATTATGAGAAAATACGCCCGCATTTTTATTGGATTGATGCTGTTAGCAGG
>JBBALS010000058.1:0-9132 GCA_040402915.1 Flavobacteriales bacterium | reverse complement strand
CATCGCATTCCGAAGGCGAAGTCATTTCGATGAATTTTCACCTAACATCGCTCGAAAAGAAACGCATTCACAAGGCGATTGAACTGCCCGAAAACAAAGCAGCAATGAATAAACTCCGGAAAATACTTCTATAAAACAACAAAGCCCCGTAAAACGGGGCTCTGATGTTTCTAACAACAACTAACCAAAGTTAACTTAACATCTCTTTTACAAGAGTAGATATCAATTTACCATCGGCGCGGCCTGCAAGTTTCTGCGAAGCTGCACCAATTAATTTCCCCATATCTTTCATAGAAGCCACTCCTATTTCAGACGCAATTTGCTTGAGGACAACACGAACCTCATCTTGAGAAAGTTGATCTGGTAAATAATATTCAATTACATCTGCCTGAAAAAGTTCAGAATCTGCTAAATCCGAACGGTTCTGCTGCTTGTAAATTTCGGCAGCGTCCCTTCTTTGTTTCACCAATTTCTGCAACAATTTCAGTTCAATTTCTTCGCTAATCTCAACTCCAATTTTCTCGGATTTGGCAAGTAAAACCGCCGACTTCACTGCACGTAAAGCCTCCAGTTTTTCTTTTTCTTTAGCGAGCATTGCCAATTTAATGTCGGCATTTATTTTTTCTTCTAAACTCATTTTTACTTGGGTTTTACGATTCAATCAACTTGATCGTGAAGGAATCTATTAATAGGTAAAATTTCCAAGCTTTTATCATCCGCATTCTCAGATAATACATACCGAGATATATTGTTTTCGGAGGAAGAATCTACATGCTCAAGATGCACATTACGACGACGAAAGGCTGGAGCAGATTCTAAATCAGAAACCGGTGAAGGTGTCTTAAGCTTAATGCTCAGACGTTTCACATTTTCCATACGTTCAGCAGAACGACGCATTGCTTCTTGGCTTTCAAGTTGTTCAGTCGTTTCTTCCGATTTTGTACTTAATGTAAAATTCAATTCTGGTCTATCTGATGCTCCTTGAATTAATACATCCTCATCTGCATCTCTTTTTAATTCATTTCTACGAAGCATAGGCGTTACTTCTGGCTTATTCAATTCTTCTGTTACTTTGGGAAGAACGTCAACTGGGGCATCTAAACTTACCACTTTACGAACTTCTTCTGTTTGTCCGGTAATAATTCCCGTAGCAACCAATGTTACACAAACGGAAGCTCCCAATGTTAAATCGTGCGATGTTCCCATAATTACATTGGCATCCCAACCGGCCTCTTCTTGCATGTGATCCATCAATTCGCCTACCTCATCCATCATAATATCATCGCCATAAGCAATGTTTACTAGAATGTGTTTAGCTCCGCGAATGCTGCTATCATTAAGCAATGGAGAAGATAAAGCTGATTTCAATGCACGCATTGGAGCACCCTCGCCTTCTGCAAGAGCAGATCCCATGATGGCCGAACCACCATTCTTCATTACCGTATTTACATCGGCAAAATCGACGTTAATTTGACCAGGAACGGTGATAATCTCAGCAATCCCTCTTGCCGCTGTTGTAAGCACATTATCGGCTTCAGCAAAAGCAGCATTTAAACCAAGATTTCCGAAAATCTCACGAAGTTTATCATTCGAAATTATAAGCAATGTATCCACACTGTTGCGTAATTGCTCAAGTCCATCATCGGCTTGTTTGCGACGTTTCTTTCCTTCAAATGTGAATGGGATGGTTACGATACCTACAGTTAAAATGCCCATTTCACGAGCTGTTGCCGCAATAACGGGAGCTGCACCAGTTCCGGTTCCACCACCCATTCCTGCTGTTACAAATACCATTTTGGTTTCTTTTCCAAGGATGGTTTTTAAATCGTCAATGTTTTCAATGGCTGCGTTCCTTCCAACCTCAGGAATAGAACCTGCACCGCGCCCTTCGGTTAATGTTAAGCCCAATTGAACTTTGTTTGGAATCGCACTAGCATCGAGTGCTTGTTGGTCTGTGTTGCAGATTATAAAATCCACACCCCGAATTCCTTGTCGGAACATGTGATTTACTGCATTGCTTCCTCCGCCTCCTACTCCGATCACTTTGATGATTGAGTTTTGGGCATTTTGGGGAAGCTCAAAGGTCATGTTAATTTCTTTAATCTCACTCATGGCTGTTGTTGTTTGTGTTGTTGTTTATGGTTTGTTTTGTTTGAATATTGGGTAAACGATTATGAAAATTTATCACTTTCGTCGTCAAAGAAATTTTTAGTCTTTGCAAAAATGGCATCAAAGAAACCTGGTGGCTTTGGTGGTTTGACCGGTTGGCCGCCTTGTTTCAATTCATCCCTAACTTTTTTACTATCGCTCAATTCGAATCCTTTAATCACCAATCCAACAGAAGTTGCAAACATCGGGGATCCAATTTCTTCGCTTGCTTTCGATAAATGTTCGTTGGGATAACCAATGCGAGTATCCATTCCAGTCATGTATTCTATTAATTGAGAAACATGTTTCAACTTTGCGCCACCACCAGTAACTACGATTCCCGCAATGAGTTTTTTCTCGTATCCAGAATTTTTTATCTCGTAGTAAATGTGCTCAATGATGTCTTCCATTCTGGCTTGAATAATATTCGCCAAATTCTTCAAGCTAATTTCTTTGGGTTCTCTTCCACGAAGTCCTGGAATTGAAACAATTTCATTCTCTTTACTTTCACTCGATAAAGCTGAACCGAATCGAATTTTTAACATTTCGGCCTGATCCTTAATTATCGAACATCCTTCTTTAATATCTTCGGTAATAATATCTCCACCAAGCGCAATTACAGCTGTATGACGGATAATTCCTTCTTGAAATATGGCAATGTCGGTTGTCCCTCCGCCAATATCCACCAAGGCAACTCCCGCTTCTTTTTCTTCTTTACTTAAAACGGCCTCTGCCGAAGCAAGTGGCTCCAAGATGAGACCCGTTGCTTCTAAATTAGATCGATTTATACATTTATAAATATTCTTAGCAGCAGCAATCTGACCCGTTATGATATGAAAATTGGCTTCCATGCGTATTCCACACATCCCAATTGGTTCTTTGATGCCTTTCTCATTATCAATAATATACTCCTGTGGAAGTGCGTGAATAATTTCTTCTCCTGGCAACATCACCAATTTAAACATATCCTGAACCAAGGCATCGATATCGCTCTGAGCAATTTCTTGTTCCGAATTACCTCGCATCAAAACTCCGTGATGTTGAATAGATTTTATATGCTGGCCTGCTATTCCAACATTCACAAACAAGATATCTACACCCGAAGCATTCTCAGCTTCTTCGATAGCTGCCCGAATGCTTTGAACAGTTCGTTCAATATTAGAAACAACTCCTCGCTTTACACCAATAGATGTTGACTTCCCATAACCGAGAATTTCAATCTTCCCGTGTTCATTTCGACGACCAACCATCGCAACTATTTTGGTTGTACCAATATCAAGACCTACAACAATTTCATCCATAATTCAAATTGGTTTTTTAGTGCAAATGATTTGGTTAGTAAATTTTAAATTCAACGAGCTGTATGTGTCCCATCCTGCCAAAGGCAGCGCTTTGGTATAAAACAATTGAAGTCGTTTAAATTTATTTTCTAGAGCATCGACAGTACCTAAAAAAATACTCGAGGGACCAATGTTCGGAACCATTTCAAGCTCTCCGTTTTCAAGAACTACCACTTGCTCCAATTGTGCCCATATAAACGTATCGCGACGAGCTTCCATGGCGAGTGTATATAAGTCGTCTGTTTGAGAAATAAGGGCAAGAGAATCGTTAGCAATAATATTCTTCACATTCATATCCAGTTTGTAATATGGATCGTTAATAGCGCCCGTTGCAACTGGAACTCGCGCAGTGAATCTATCTAGAATAGGCATGTAATAACCTTGATCATCAATGTAATAGCTCTCTCCAAATGTATCTATGATGCGTATAATTGGATTACGTTGAAGAATATCCATACACAATACACCTGATGGATTAAAATAAACATCAGCCGATTGAACTGCAGGATGATTCATCAATTCAGTCTCAATCTCATTTAAGTTTATTGTACTAGCGCGAACACTATCTATTTGAATGTCCTTTTGTTTTAGAAGTCCATAAACGTCTTCATCGATAATGAAATGCAATTCAGGATCTCCACTATAGGTTATCTTACTTTGAATGCAAACTTCTGCTTGACGCTTGTTGTTTACAAAACCGAGTAGTACTATGACTAGCATCATACTCAGCGACCAAAGAACAATTTGAACTACCTTCTTTTTCATATTAAAGAAGGATTTAAGGTTAGTTTCTGACGAATTGGTTCGAGCAACATATCAATATCGCCAGCTCCAAGCGTAAGAAGTACTTCGGGTTTATGCGAAGCAATGTATTCGGGCAATTCCGATTTAGTGAGTAACTGTTTGTTGTTTGACTGAATTTTATCCAATAAAACAGTTGAGGTAATTCCCGCAATAGGAAGTTCACGAGCAGGATAAATATCAAGTAGAATCACCTCATCAAGAAGCGATAAACTATGTGCAAATTCATCCATAAAATCGCGGGTACGACTAAAAAGATGCGGTTGAAAAACTCCCATGATTTTCTTGTCTGGGTACATTTTTTTAACCGAACTGATGCATGCTTTTAATTCTTCTGGATGATGCGCATAATCGTCGATGAAAATAAAATCTTCTTCACGCATGAGGTATTCGAAGCGACGTTTAACCCCTTTGAAACTTGCTAAACCTGAACGAATCGCTTCGTCTTCTAAACCATTAAGATAAACAGCAGTGATGGCAGCTAAGGCATTTTCAATGTTGTGAAATCCAGGAAGACCCAATGTTAAATTCTCAATAAGATGATCTTTAATCTGAATATCAAAACGATAAAGCTCACCTTCCGAAACACAATTCAATAATTGCACATCTGCATTTTCGCTGGTATGATAGGTTAACGCACGATCAAAAAGTCGTTTTGGTAAATCTAATCCCTGTTTTAAAATCAGGAAACCATCCGATTTAAGTTGGTCTGCAAAATCGATAAAGGATTTTACAAGTGCATCCTTCTCTTTATAAATATCTAAATGATCGGCATCCGTTGAAGTAATAATAGCCGTATTGGGATGCAGATGCAGAAATGAACGATCGTATTCATCCGCCTCAACCACCATGACACTTGAAGCCGTTCCGGGTAAATAGTTGCTGTTGTAATTTGATGTAATTCCACCTAAAAATGCAACCGGTTTCTTACCTCCATGTTCGAGTAGATGAGCAATTATAGAGGATGTTGTTGTTTTTCCATGGGTTCCGGCAACCGCAATTGTTTGATGCGCTTCCGAAATTAATCCAAGTAACTCTGCCCTTTTCAATAAAACAAAACCTTCCGAACGCAAATAGTTTAACTGTGCACTATCGCCTGGAATGGCTGGTGTATAGATAATAAGAGAAGATTCTTTTTCTTGATAATCAACTAAGTTAGAAGGCAATGATTGAATGGAGTCCGAAAAACAAATGTTCATGCCTTCGTGCTGAAGTTCATTTGTTAACGCTGTTTGCGTTTTATCGTAACCACCAACAGCTACTCCTCTTTGCAGAAAATACCGAGCGAGCGCACTCATCCCGATACCACCGGCACCTAAGAAATAAACATATGTGATGGCTTGCAGATTCATATCACACCGAGATCATTTTTATTACTTCATCAACAATTTCGCGCGTTGCTTCAGGCTTCCCAAATTCAGCGATCGATTTAACTAAACCATCGCAGGCAGTGGTGTTCTGGTTTAACTCTAGCAAAACTTCTACAAGTTTCGTTCGAGCATCGCTATCTTTTACAAGCAATGCTGCTCCTTTTTCCACCAACGATTGTGCATTATGTGTTTGATGGTCTTCGGATGCAAAAGGATATGGAACCAAGATGGATGCTTTATGAACCAAACACAATTCCGAAACCGCCAATGCACCCGCCCTCGAAATCACAATATCGGCGGCTGCATAAGCTAAATCCATCTCTTTAATAAACGCAAATGTTTGAATTCCAGAGTCGTTAATCGTTTTAACTGCCTCTACTGCTTTACCATCGAAGCCTTTTCCTGTTTGCCAAATAAGCTGCAATCCAGCTTCTTTAATTTGAGAAAGTCCGATTAAGATGCTCTCATTTATGGATAGGGCACCCAAACTTCCTCCAACAACAAGAAGAGTTCTCCTATTCGGACTTAAACCGAAATGTTGAAGTGCCTCATTACGTTTCCCCTCTTGATTTAAAATTTCATGACGCACAGGATTTCCTGTATAGACTATTTTGTTTTGTGGAAAGAAGCGCTCCATGTTGGGATAAGCAACACAGAGCTTGTTGACACGTTTCGAAAGCACTTTGTTTGTAATTCCTGGATACGAATTCTGCTCTTGAACGAGCGACGGAATTCCTTTCATCGTAGCCATAAATAACACAGCCGCGCTAGCATACCCTCCAACACCGATGACAGCGTCCGGTTTAAATTCCTTGATAATTTTGCTCGATTGAGCTAAAGCGCCCAACAAACGAAATGGAACTAGGAAGTTTTTCAATGTGAAAGAGCGCTGAATTCCGGAAATGTTCAGACCGATAATTTTATATCCTGCGGCTGGAATTTTCTCCATTTCCATTCGACCAAGCGCTCCAACAAATAGTATTTCCGCGTTTGTATATCGTGCTTTAATTTCATTAGCAATGGCAATTGCGGGGAAAATATGTCCTCCCGTGCCCCCACCGGAAATGATGAATTTATATGGCCTCATCAAGTCCTCCTTTCTCTTTCACGCAAAAGCGACTTACACATAATATAATTCCGATGGAAATACTTGTAAACCAAATGGAAGTTCCTCCCATACTAACCAATGGAAGGGCTTGCCCGGTAACAGGAAAAAGCTGAACAGCAACAGCCATATTTATAAAAGCCTGAAAAACAAGCATCAAGGAGCAGCCGATGGCTAAAAAGGACGCAAAGGTTTGTGGGCTATATTGCACCATTCGCACTACCCTCAAAAGCAGAATTAAATACAAAAGCATGAGGATTGTGGCCCCAATAAATCCATACTCCTCCAATACAATGGCAAAAATAAAATCCGAATAAGGATGTGGCAGAAAGTTGCGTTGCGTTGAATTACCCGGGCCTTTCCCAAAAACTCCTCCGTTGGCAATCGCAATTTTTGATTGTTCTGCTTGAAAATTAACCTCAGAATCCCCACTGGAAAAGTTCACGATACGCGCTTTCCAGGTTCCAATTCGTCCTGGCAATTCGAAATTAATGGCGAGCAGAATAAATAATCCAAATGCAACAATACCAATTCCAATGAGGGCGAGTATGTATTTAACATTTACTCTCCCAATAAACAACAACACAAGAGATGTTGCGAAAAGTATGGCTGATGTTGAAAAGTTTGCAGGTAAAATCAAGCCACAGATTGCAAATATTGGCCATACCATTTGCAAAAATCCGCCTTTGAATTCCTTGATTTTCTCTTGTCTTCGTGTTAATGATCTTGCCAAAAATAGGATGAGTGCTAGTTTGGCAAAGTCGGATGTTTGAAATGTTGCATTGATAATAGGTACAGTAATCCATCTACTTGCCTCGTTCAAATTTGTACCTGAAACGAGCGTGATAACAAGCAATGGTATTGCAATGAGGAATGCAATTTTGGCAATACCTGAAAATATTCGGTAATGAAGCAAATGTGTAAAATACATCAAGCCCAAGCCCGTAATAACCAATACAAGATGTTTGAATAGGTAATGTTCTGTATTCCCATCCTGTTTCATATACGCAAGCGATCCGGTAGCGCTGTAAACAGCAAGAACGGATAGCAAAGAAAGCAAGAGCACCACGATCCAAATGGTACGGTCTCCTTTCGCATATATTGCAGGGAAGTTCATTCGTATTTATAGATTAAAGTTCGCGAACTGCTTTTTTAAACTGACGGCCACGATCTTCGTAATTTTCGAAAAGATCAAAACTTGCACATGCAGGAGATAAAAGAACGGTATCACCATTTTTTCCTAATGAATATGCCGCTTTCACTGCTTCTGTGGCACTTCCAGTTTCAACAATATGCTCAACCATTCCTTGAAAAGCATCTTGGATTTTTTGGTTGTCTTTCCCTAAGCAAACAATGGCTTTTACTCTTCCACGAACCAAATCGCTAAGCATTGCATAGTCGTTTCCTTTATCTACACCGCCAACAATCCAAATAACAGGATTGGACATGCTTTCAAGAGCGTACCAAGTTGAGTTTACGTTGGTTGCTTTTGAATCATTGATAAATTCAATTCCATGAACCTTCGTTACAAATTCCAAACGATGTTCAATACTGTCAAAATCCATTAGACTTTCTCTAACTAGTTCTTTCCGAATATCTAACACTCGGGCGGAAATGCCGGCTGCCATAGAATTACATTGATTGTGTTTGCCTTGAAGTGCGAGGTCGAAAATGGACATGATAAATGGATCGTTTATGTTAAAGTGAATTTGATTTTCTTGAATTGATGCTCCATGTTCAATCTTTTGAGACAGAGAAAACGGAGCTTTTTGAGCCGGACTTGGGAAGTTTTTAAATGCTTCTTGGATGATGGAATCGTCGGCATTGTAAACAAAAACACCATGCTCATCCATATTCTGAAGAATGCGAAATTTGGAAGCGATGTAATTGGAAAGTTGGTAATCGTATCGATCGAGGTGATCTGGAGTAATATTGAGTAAAACCGCTATATCCGCCTTAAAAGCAAACATGCCATCAAGTTGAAAGCTGCTTAGTTCAAGAATGTAAAAATCACGGGATGTTTCCGCCACCTGACGCGCAAAACTCTTGCCCACGTTTCCTGCCAAACCAACATTTAAACCGGCATTCTTAAAAATATGATAGGTTAACAGTGTCGTGGTTGTTTTCCCATTTGTGCCCGTTATAGCAACCAATTTTGCATTTGTGTAACGCGCAGCAAATTCAATTTCAGAGATTACAGGAATTCCTAGTTTATGCGCCTCCACAATTATTGGAGCTTTATCAGGAATACCTGGACTTTTGATTATTAAAGACGCGTTTAATATTTTATCGAATGAATGAGTTCCTTCTTCAAAAGCAATTTCTTTACGAATTAGCTCCTCTTTGTATTTAGGAACGATCAAACCTT
>JBBALS010000057.1:6948-9155 GCA_040402915.1 Flavobacteriales bacterium | reverse complement strand
AAGAAAAATGATAATCAACTGGAAATGTTCAATTTATAACGCAACGCTAGTGAGTAATTTGTTACATTAGCATCAAAATTGGAAAATTAATCATTTAAACGATTTGAGTATTTCCAAAAAGCAAAACGAGAAATAACTTTAATATAAGCAAAATGAAAAAAATATTGACAATTTTCGGAGTAGTTCTTTTTTCTTCTTTTTCCTTGACAAGTTGTAAGGGTGGTGGAATTGAAAGTGATTCAGAAATGATGGCAGAGTATATGTGCAAAGTTATTAAACTATCGGAAAAAAAGGAAGCAGGTGACCTGTCTGTTGAGGTTGAGATGAAAAAATTAGAAACTGAAGCAGATTCAATTTTAAAAGAACTTAAAATAAAGTATTCTTCTGCTATTGATCAACTTAAATTTCAGGAGGCTGTTAAAAAAGAATTTCAAAAATGCGAATAGTCTTTATTAATTGCTACAGGTCCACTGTCAAGTTTTAACATTGACGAGACTGCATCTGAAATAAATAAAGCATTGGATCAATAGGCAATTGTTTTGATTCTGGTATTTTCTTTT
Source organism: Flavobacteriales bacterium (assembly GCA_040402915.1). Taxonomy (GTDB): domain Bacteria; phylum Bacteroidota; class Bacteroidia; order M30B66; family M30B66; genus CALQRR01. The sequence goes on along the minus strand of JBBALS010000057.1, from coordinate 8,595 downwards.
GGTAATCAATAATTTAGTTCTTGCTTCACTCGACTTTAAAGGAATAAACACAGTTAATTAAATATAGAATGTTTCAATAGATCAATTAAACATGAAAGTTCTGATCTAAATACAATTGGATTTTTCATCCACTTAAATGATAAATCCAACATCTATTAATCCGAAAATTATCGCCAAACTAGTTGGAGAAATAGGCTGATTCGTTATTAATAAAACTAATTATTTTCCCTGGAGAACGCTTATCACATTGCAATTAACAATTATATTCCAAAAGTAATATCTTGAAATATTACCGCGTTTGAATCGTCCTTCCAAAGAAATTAGAAGCACCAGTGTATTTAATGGAAAGTTCAAATCCGCCTCTTCCACTTGTTGCCGGTCGTAAGTTAGAGAGGTTGGCATCATAACTTAATCCAATGGTAAAAGCCGATAACTCAAACATACTGCTTATTACCAAGGCGTCTTTGGCTCTTAAATAAACTCCTAAATACGCACCAGCTCCTTTTAAATTACCCGTATATTTTGATTCTTGAGTTATATCATAACGAAGCATTGTTCCTATAAACAACTGTTGACTAGGTCCCTGTTTGTAATAAAAGAAACCAGGATTTAATGCGAAGTAAGATCCAGGAAGACTTATAAGACAACTTCCATGAGCAACATATTTCATGAGTAATTTGTCGCCAGTATTGTCAAAAGAATATGACGGTTGATTGAAATGAAATACAGAAAGCCCCATGCTTCCTCGCATAAAGTTATTCCCATCAACACGCGTTCGTCCTGCATTATTATCGAACGACCAAACCAATCCACTTGCAAAATCTAAATACGAAAATGTCGGGCTTGTAAGCACTTCACCCGATGGCAAGCTGCTGTTATACCCATTGTTGTATTGACTTCCCCATTCGAAATTCCCCATATCAATGCGGCGCTGCCCGTAACCCGACATAAAGCCCAATCCCAATTTGTTAGTTCGATCTAAACGAATATGATACGCTAAGGAAACATTGATCGATGTTGTTTTCAAACTTCCATCACCCGCTTCATCATAAAATAGGTTTGCTCCCGCTGCAAAAAAGTTTTTTTGTGATTTCCGTTTCACAAAACGACCATGAATTCCTGCTGCATAGGTTTTATAAGGAACCGTAACACTTTTCCATTGTGACCGGTAATTTATGGTGCTTTCTAAACTGTTCTCAGCTCCAGCCATTGCTGGATTCTGAATTAATGGAGATAAGTAAAATTGAGAAAAATGAATATCCTGACTCAAAAGTTTTGCGCTCGTTGAATACAAAAATGCAAGAGCAACAAGGAAATTTGCAAAGGATGTCGTCCTAATATGAATAAAAGTAGTGCTCTGCATCATCTAAGTAGAGTTAAATTTCCTTGTTTATTTAAAGTTTCTCCGGTAATAAGCTCGGCAGTTAAATAATATATATACACACCCGTATTCAACGCTTTACCATTGAATGTTCCATCCCAACAATCGTCAATACTTGTCGAAACAAATACCTTTTCTCCCCAACGATTATAAATTGAAAGTGTCATGGTGCCAATACAATTTGTACCATACATCTTAAAGCAATCATTTTCGGCATGCCCACCTACAATTGGTGCAAACACATTGGGAATAAACAAATCTTTACA
>JBBALS010000057.1:0-6848 GCA_040402915.1 Flavobacteriales bacterium | reverse complement strand
GGATTTAAAACAATGGTAGAGGTTGAATCACCTGTATTCCATTGATATTCCAAACCACCAGACGCAACAAGTGTTAAACTTTGGCCTTCACAAATTGCGGTATCTCCTGTAATTTGAGCAACTATAGGCAGTATTGGATAAATAGTAAATGCGGTAGTATCCCAACAAGTACCTACTAAACCGGAAAGTGAAATGATGCTGGTGTCGCTTGGCGTTGCAAAAATTGTTTGACAGGTATCGCAACTCAAGTTGGATAAACTGCTCCAAACATAGGCTTCTGCTCCATTTGCGCTCAATTCAATGGAATCGCCCAAACAGATTATATTTCCAGGAGCTTGAATAGAAATTTCAGGTCGAGCCAATAAGGTAATAAAGAGTGAATCGCTTGCACTGCAAACGCCCTCGCTTGCTGTAATGTACACCATCACCGAAACATTAGGGATTGCGGTAACAGTATTTCCTGAAGTACTTAGAAGTCCGGAACTCGCTTGCCAATTTATTGTTGAAGCGCCCGATGCAGAAAGGATAACTGATTGTCCCGCGCAGATTGAAGTATCTCCACTCACAATAAGTTCAATTACATTTTGAACGTTGAGGTTGGTTGTTACAACTGAATCACAACCGCTTGCAGACTCTATAATGGTTGTATAATTACTTGCCATTGTTACAAAACTGCCATCAGGAAGTTTAAAGGTATCACCTTCACAAATGTTAACATTTTGGGTAAAAAGTACAGGTTCTATTACTGTTAAATAGGTTGTGATTATTGAATCGCAGCCAGCGTTTGTTTGAAATGTAATTGGATAATTCCCACTCGTAGTAACAATAGTTCCATCCGGCAATTTATACACTGCTCCAGAGCAGATACTCACATTCACGTCGATATAAAATGGTGGAATAACTTCCAGAATAGTGGTTACAATTGAATCGCAACCGGCACTTGAACTCAAAGTAATTGGATAACTCCCCGCTGAATTTACAATCGTTCCATTGGGTAAAGTATAATTCGAATTACTGCAAATGCTCGCATTGACCGTCGAGTTTAACACATCTGTTACATTTAAAACAAGCGTTGTCGTACTGTCGCATCCTGAGATATTTTGCAATGTTGCCAAATAAGTACCCGAAGTAGTATATGAATTTCCATTGAAACTGAAAGAAGACCCACTGCAAATACTCACGTTCAATGTATCCTGATTTGCTTGATTAACCGTGAGATTCAAAATCTCAATCGTACAAGCATTGGTATCGGCAAAAATGCCTGAATTAGAGTAGGTTGTTCCATTTACATTCCAGGTATAATTTCCACAAGAGGAAATAGTGGAAGTATTGGAAACATACGAATTGATTGTAAGTTCAAGCGTTTCTGTATTGCAGCCTGTTACTGATGTGTATGTTCCTGAAGTGGTATAGGTTATTCCATCAACCAGCCAAGTATACGAACTACAAGCACTTACTACGGTTGTATTGTTAATGATTGGAATGATCGATAAATTGAGCGTAATCACAGAATCGCAACCGTAAACTGAACCGTTCGGGATGGTGAAGGTCGCGCTGTTGTTGCTCGATGTATAGGTGTTTCCATCAATCCAAGTATAACTTCCGCAGGCAATTTGAATATCACTTGCTGAGGTATTGGAGTTTATAGTTAAGTTGAGTGTAATAACCGAATCGCAGCCAGAAGTAGATCCATTCGGAATGCTGAAAGTTGGCGTATTGCTTGAAGTTGAATACGTATTTCCATCAATCCACGTATAACTTCCGCAGGCAATTTGAACATCAATTGCTGTTACAAAGGAATTAACTAAAACAGTCAACGTTGCAACAGAATCGCAACCCGAAGCAGCTATTAAATTCGCCGATTGAGATCCCGCAGAATTAAACGTTAAGCCATTCCAAGTATAAGGCAATTGCGAAGTACAGACAGTAATAGTGTTTAATGAAGTTAAAGTTGGCAGAATAACCACTTGGGTAGTTTGCGGCGCACCCGGACAACCATTCGAACTTGTTTCAATAACATTCAGTTGATACGTTCCAGGAACATTCGTCCATGTAATATTAACTGTTGAAGTTCCTTGACCAGAATTGATTGTACCAAAACCTTGCGTATTCCATGTAAATGTGCTGTTTGGCAATCCAGTAACGTAGTAATTGTTTGTTGGCGCAGATATACACAACGTATCTGCCTGCCCCCACAAAGGAGCAGAAGCCAAGCCCGAAGCCAGCAACAGAAGCGTTATGTATATCCTTTTCAACATGTTATTTCAATTCAATCAATTGGATTAATCGTGGTAGATTGGTGAGGTGGTTGGTGCTGGTGTTATAGTAACCGAAGCATTTCCAGTAACAGCATTGCTACAAGTTCCGGAAGTAACATTTGTAAGAACAACAGCTTGTGTTGTTGAAGGCGCCGTAATATTAACTGTTGCATTTCCAGAAGCATCCAAAGTTACCGAAGAGGCAGTTCCATTAAGCGTGTAATTTATGGTTCCATTGTTTGGACCAGTAAAAGTGAACACTGCATTTGCGCCTGAACATATTGGAGATGAAGCAGCAACAGTTGCAGAAAGAACGGAGTTAATAGACACACTCGCAGTTCCAGATACTACGTTGGAACAAGAAGCCGAAGTCACATCAACAAGAAGAACAGTTTGAGTAGAAGTAACAGAAGGAATTGTTAAAATAAAAGAACCACTTGCATTTAAAGTGACACTAGCTGCAACTCCATTTAACGTGTAGTTGATCGATCCGTTATTCGGTCCAGTGAATGTAAATACAGCACTTGAACCAGAACAGATTGGTGAAGCGGAATTAACCGATGCTGTAAGCGTTGGATTAATAGTAACCGAAGCATTTCCAGTAACAGCATTGCTACAAGTTCCGGAAGTAACATTTGTAAGAACAACAGCTTGTGTTGTTGAAGGCGCCGTAATATTAACTGTTGCATTTCCAGAAGCATCCAAAGTTACCGAAGAGGCAGTTCCATTAAGCGTGTAATTTATGGTTCCATTGTTTGGACCAGTAAAAGTGAACACTGCATTTGCGCCTGAACATATTGGAGATGAAGCAGCAACAGTTGCAGAAAGAACGGAGTTAATAGACACACTCGCAGTTCCAGATACTACGTTGGAACAAGAAGCCGAAGTCACATCAACAAGAAGAACAGTTTGAGTAGAAGTAACAGAAGGAATTGTTAAAATAAAAGAACCACTTGCATTTAAAGTGACACTAGCTGCAACTCCATTTAACGTGTAGTTGATCGATCCGTTATTCGGTCCAGTGAATGTAAATACAGCACTTGAACCAGAACAGATTGGTGAAGCGGAATTAACCGATGCTGTAAGCGATGGATTAATAGTAACCGAAGCATTTCCAGTAACTGTATTGCTACAAGTTCCAGAAGTAACATTTGTCAGAACTACAGCTTGAGTTGCTGAAGGAGCTGTAATAGTTACAGTTGCATTTCCAGAAGCATCTAAAGTCACCGAAGAAGCAGTTCCATTTAGTGTATAATTTATGGTTCCACTGTTTGGTCCAGTAAAATTGAACACTGCATTTGAACCTGAACAGATTGGAGTCACAGCCGCAACAGTTGCAGAAAGAGCAGGAGAAATTATTACCGTCAAATTTACCACAGTTCCAACACAACCACTGCCTGTCGTTTCAATCACAGAAAGCGCATTGACATATGTGCCAGCTGGAGTTGTGCCCCAGTTCACACTAATGTTATTTGTAGTGCTAGGCGCTGTAAATGAAGCAGCTGGTAAAACGGCAGCACTTAAAGTCCAAGCATAAGTTGAGCCTGGTGTTCCAGATAATGGAAGGTCTGGTGATTGCCAGTCAACCCGATAATCTTTTACACTACCAAAACAGATTGTTTGAGTAGGAGAAGAATCGGTTTGTGCTTTTGCTTCCGGGAGGAGAAATAGCCCCAAAAGGATGAGCAAAATGTGTCGAAGGTGTTTCATGGTTGTTTTTGGTTTTAGTTATGGTAAATAGATGAAGTAATTACATTGCCGCCAATTGTGACTTGAGTAGTAGCACAAGTTGAATTGGATCTGACATACTCAATTTGATAAGTGCCTGGTGTAGAAAGAGAAGGTATGATGATTCCGCTATATGTATTGATGTTTAGTCCGGTTGAAGGAGTTGTCGAAAAAGTCTCTGTTCCATTTGGATTTGTTAATAGGTTATAATCAAGAATGGGCAAAATGGGATTTGAATTTGAAACACACAGTATGGGATTATAACTAAAACCTCCACTTAAATCACCCGTTAGTCTAATATCATCGAGGTATAATACTTCATCCGCCCGGTTAACGTTAAGGCGAACTCGAAAAGCGATGGTATTGGTTCCCAAAGGAACTGAATAAACAAATGGATTTGGAACTGAAGGTCCAGGGCCTCCAGTGCACAATACAGAAGTTGAAGAGTAATTCCAATTGCAATCACCAAAACCATTAATTGTAGATGATATAAAAAATGGACCGCCATTTTCACTAACTTCTAAAAATATTTGGTCGTTTGAATCTAGACCTGGACCACCGCTGCAAACAACATGTGTTCTATAAGAAACAGATACTTTAACGTTTTTGTAACAGGAAATATCTTTGGGTTGAAATTGAAGTGTGCTTCCGTTTTGTTTGTCGTTGCAATTTCCACCAATGCTTTGTGAATTTATACAATTTGGACTTGCTATTGTTCCACAAGTAGTTGAACCACCTCCTATACGCATACTATTGTTTCCAACTGCCGCATAACCAGCACCATAATTATTGCCGCCAACTAATACTTGAGGAAGGGCTGGGTTTTGAGTTGGTGTAGTGAATCCCCAGGTGTCGGAAGCATTTCCTTCAAAACCTTGATATGCAATGGTAACTTGTCCCTTCAAAAAGGGTGAGATGAGAAGGCACATCATAAAAAGGAACTGTTTAAAAGTAAATAGTTTCCTTTTTTCACCCACACATTTGAAGTCCGATGACAATACCTATAATTTTGACCCACAAATTTCAGATTGCTATGTAAAATAATTGTATTGTTTATATGATTTTTGCAATAACAATTCACCACCCAACGCATGTTGACGATACCTTGTATTAAGCGATCTATGTGCGTTTTTTTAATCATGGTAAATAGGTGAAATAGTTGGTAATGGGTTTATTGTTATTGTATATGATGAATTTCCTGCTGTTTGACAACCGATTTGCCCAACTGTATATGTTACAGTGTAGGTGCCGGGTGTTGAACCTGCCAAATTGATTGCTCCTGTCGTTGTATTAAAGCTTAGTCCTGTTGGAAGTCCCGATGGTATTGCTACGTATGAATAGCTTCCTCCACTGGTGAAACCACTTCCCGGAATAACAACCGGATTTACCCCATTTTTACAAACAGGAGTAGAATAGCTAAAACTAGTAACCGGTGTTGTGTTTGCGTTTATGGTAAAGCTAGATGTTGAACTACCCGCTGGACTGCAACTTGATGCAGCAATGCTATATGTAATTAAATAAGTTCCTTGTAGAGATGCTGCGAGATTTATAAGACCGGTGGATGAGTTTATTGAAAGGTTGATGGAATTTGCTGAAAAAGTTCCTCCTGGAGTATAGCCACTAACAAAAGTGGGACTCGGGTTAGATGCACTTTGGCACAATGGACTTACATAAGAAAATCCAGTAACTGTTGTTGCACTTGCAGAAGCTACTATGCAGCTTTGAGTGGAACACTCAGGAGAAAGTGAATAGGTTATTGGATTGGGGACAGCGCTTCCAAAATTTACAGCCCCGTTACCAAAATTTAATTGCCCAGAACTGGCACGTGTTAAAAATTGATTGCTGAGCGTTGTGGAAGGGGAAACTCCAGGATCGTTCACTAACATAACAAACGCTTTAATCGAACTCACTGGATTGCTAATGGCGCTCAACGGTATAGCAAATTCAAAACCCTCTAAATAATTCCCTGTTCCTGCATTGGGCGTATATCCCAAGAAATTCGAAGAAATATCATCACCTAAAAATACATTCGTATTGTTTTGCATATCATACAAATCGAAGTAAGCTATGCCCGATGCTTGATTCATTGCCAAAATATAATCGGGTGCAAAGCCAGGATCGAATGTTATTCCACTGTTCAAATTTTCAATCGAATAATAGGGAGCATTGGTGCGATTTGTCCACCCGGCCAAACTATTAAAGCCACCAGCTTTGGTATCTAAGAACATCAATACGCGGTTATTGCTATTATTTTGAACACGCCCAGCAATTCCTCCAAACAAATAGCCACTGCGGTCAAGTAAATACAAAGCATCAATATTATTTCCAACGAAACTTCCGGTTGGGACCGGACCACCCAATGAATTTGCCCATTCTACACCCCAAAAAGATTCATTCATTATTCCATCAAATACAAGTGGAGACGGTGGATACGACGTAACACAAACCTGACTATTCAGAGCTAGAGCAGATGTGATGTAGGTGTTGTTGGAAGAAGGTGCTTGTACTTCAACTCCATTCACCGAAAAGCTAAACCACGTTCCGTTACTGGCAACAATGGTTTGAGGAATTCCTGCACAAATGGTCGAAGGTGCAATTACAGGAGCTGGTGGTTGGTTATAGATAGCAACCTGCGTAGTAGTTGTAAATATAGGACATCCACCTGAAGCTGGTATGGTATACGTTACGACATAAGTAAATGGAGCACTAAATGATGGTATAATTTGGCCATTATTAGGGAGCATCGATAATCCTGAAAATGGACTAGCGGTAAATGTGCCTCCGGGTGTTCCAACAATAATGGGAAGTGGATCAGATGTTTCACTTTGACAATAAGCCGAACTTGGGTAACTAATTGTTGCG
>JBBALS010000056.1:0-9175 GCA_040402915.1 Flavobacteriales bacterium | reverse complement strand
TGCCATCAAGTTGAAAGCTGCTTAGTTCAAGAATGTAAAAATCACGGGATGTTTCAGCGACCTGACGCGCGAAACTTTTGCCCACATTACCTGCCACACCAACATTTAATCCGGCATTCTTAAAAATATGATAGGTTAAAAGTGTCGTCGTTGTTTTAACATTTGTGCCCGTTATCGCAACCAATTTCGCATCCGTATAACGAGCTGCAAATTCAATTTCAGAGATTACTGGAATTCCTAGTTTAAGCGCCTCCACGATTATTGGAGCTTTATCTGGAATTCCTGGGCTTTTGATTATGAGGGACGCGGATAAAATTTTATCGAATGAATGAGTTCCTTCTTCGAAAGCAATTTCTTTACGAATTAGCTCCTCTTTGTATTTAGGAACGATCAAACCTTGGTCAGAAACAAACACAGTAAAGCCCTTGAGTTTTGCCAATACGGCAGCACCCAAACCGCTTTCGGCGGCTCCAAGAATGGCTATATGTTGATTCTCGTTCAAGGTTAACGAAGTTTTAAAGTCACAATGGTTAATACAGCTAAAGCAATTCCAACAATCCAGAAACGGGCAACAATTTTAGATTCATGAAATCCCATTTTTTGGAAATGGTGATGTAGCGGTGCCATACGAAAGATTCGTCGTCCTTCGCCATATCGTTTCTTGGTGTACTTGAAGTAGCTCACTTGTAGAATTACACTCATGTTTTCGACAAGGTAGATTCCGCAAAGAATTGGAATCAGGAGTTCTTTACGAAGCATTATAGCAACAACTGCAACGATTCCGCCCAATGCCAAACTTCCGGTATCGCCCATAAAAATTTGGGCTGGATAACTGTTGTACCATAAAAATCCTACGCAGGCACCAACAAATGCACTCATGTAGATTACAATTTCACCCGAGTTGGGTATGTACATGATATCGAGGTAATCGGCAAAAATGAGGTTACCCGAAACATAAGCAAACAAAGCAAGTACAAAACCGATTATACCCGTAGTTCCTGCTGCTAAGCCATCTAAACCATCAGTCATATTTGCACCATTGGAGACAGCTGTAATGATGAAAATAACAATCGGAATGAAAATAAGCCAGGTCCATTTCTCATAGTTATCACCAAGGAAAGCTAGGATTTTAGCATAATTGAATTCGTGATTCTTAACAAATGGAATGGTAGTAATGGGAGCTTTAGCATCAACATACTTTTCTGTGTGCTCAGCCATACGGTCGGTAGTATTCATTTGTACCGTATTTTCAATTCCTACAATTTGACGACGAATGGTAACCTGAGGATGGAAATACAAAAGCAAGCCGACAAAAATCCCAACACCTATTTGACCAACCACTTTAAATCGCCCAGATAACCCTTCCTTATTCTTCTTAAAGACTTTTATATAATCGTCCAAAAAGCCAATTGCCCCCAAGCCAATTGTTGAAATGATAAGAGCAACTATGTATACGTTATGCAGCTTGGCGAATAATAGAGTTGGAATTAGAATACAGGATAAAATAATTAACCCGCCCATAGTTGGGGTTCCTTGTTTACTCATTTGACCTTGAAGTCCAAGATCTCGGATTGTTTCTCCAACTTGTTTTACTTGCAGATATCGGATAATTTTTTTTCCGAAAACCAATGAAATGACTAATGATAGAATCAAGGCCATCGCTGCCCGGAACGAGATAAACTGGAACAAACCGACACCCGGCAAATCGGTGTTTTTAGCGAGGTAATCAAAAAGATAATATAACATCAGCTTCCTTGTATATTAAATGTTTGGTTGAGTTCATCCATATCATCGAATGGATATTTTACTCCTTTAATTTCCTGGTATTTTTCATGGCCCTTGCCTGCAACAAGAATAATATCGCCCGGCTTACTGAGCGCACAAGCGGTATGTATTGCTTCTCGTCTATCGGTAATGGACAACACTTTTTTGTAATTCACAGCATCAACCCCAGCTTTCATTTGCCGAATAATTTCATCGGGGTCTTCCGAACGTGGATTGTCAGAAGTTAGAATAACTCGATCGCTTAAGTCGCAAGCAATTCGCGCCATCTCGGGTCTTTTTGCTGCATCACGATCACCACCACAACCCACTAATGCAATTACTTGCTCATTTCCAGTTCGGAGTTCATTGATAGTTCGCAATACATTATGTAATGCATCAGGAGTATGTGCATAATCAACAATTGCGGTAACTCTATTATCCGATTGAATATATTGAAAGCGGCCTTCAACACTTTTCAAGGTGCTTAATGCAGTGAGTGTATTCACCTTGTCTTGCCCAAGGAGCACTGCAACAGCGTAAACTGCTAATAAATTATATGCATTGAATGTTCCAATTAGCGAAGTCCAAACTTCTTGTTCATCAATACGCAGATGCATTCCAGCTAATTCTTTTTCAATGATTCGGCATGAAAAATCTGCACCTTGACTTAAACCATAAGTTTGAATCGTGGCTTTTGTAAAATCCGCCATGGCTAAGCCAAAGTCATCATCCCTATTTACGAGTGCAAAAGCGTCAGAAGATAGTTCTGAGAAAAAACGTTGTTTGGCTGCGAAATAGTTCTCAAACGTTTTGTGGTAATCGAGATGATCGTGAGTCAAATTCGTAAATACTCCACCAGCAAAATCAATCCCTTGAATTCGATGTTGATCAACGGCATGAGAACTCACTTCCATAAAAACATACGAACAGCCTGCTTTTACCATACGATCAAGTAATGCTTGAAGCTGAACCGGATCGGGTGTTGTATGTGAAGAAGGAATTACAAGATCAGCAATTTGATTTTTAACAGTAGATAGTAAACCACAGGTATGATCGAGTTTTGAAAACAAATCAAAAAGCAAGGTTGCAATTGTGGTTTTGCCATTCGTACCCGTAACACCAACAACCTTTAAACGTGACGATGGATTATCATAAAAATTAGAAGCAATGGTACCTAATGCAAAAGCGCAATCTTTAACAATCACATAGGTTACTTTTTCCCGCAGAACATTGGGTAGTTCTTCGCACACAATAGCAATTGCTCCAAGTTCTTCGGCAGCAGTAATGTACGCATGACCGTCGGAATGAATTCCTCTAACTGCCACAAATAAACCATTCTTCTCAACAGTACGAGAATCGGCAGTAACAGATAGGATTGCAAGATTGGTTGAACCATGCAACTCAATTGCTCCTGCTTTATATAATATGTCGCGTAGCAGTCTCATTTAGGTTAATTCGATTAATACTTCCATGTCTTTCTTAATCGGGAAACCCGCAGGGACCGATTGTGTCTTCACAATTCCACGCCCAACAATTCGAACACGGATACCTTGGTTTTCTAATAAATAAATCGCGTCCTTCAAGCCCAATCCTCTAACATCTGGAACCTGATTACTTGCCATTACTTGGGGTTTCACGAACGCTTTGTTTCCAGTTAGAGAAACCTGAACCCATTCTTCATCTGCAGGAACAACACCTATCATTCCGGTTTTCTTCATTAATTGAGCAATATCTTTTCCAACCCCTGAAAAGTTTTTCATCGTTGAGGCTGTTGCAAATGCCTTGGGTTTACTTTCTTGTATTTCGATGTTTTGCGCATATACTTTATCGGCAACTTCTTTGAATACTGGACCAGCAACCAAATTGGCATAGTAAACAGAATTGGACGGCGCACTTACCACAACTATACATGTGTATTTGGGATTGTCGGCGGGGAAATATCCAACAAAGGATGCTTGGTATTTTTTGGCGCCGCTTCCAGTATCTTTATAACCATCGGCTCCGAATGCAATTTGAGCAGTCCCCGTTTTACCACCTATCTTATAATGTGGATTCTTCAGATTTGAGGCCGTTCCTCGCTCAACAACACCTTCAAGCAAGGGCTTCAATTTGTCGATGGTGGCTTTTGAACAAATGGCCGGATCTAAAACAATAGGATCGAAACGACGAACCGTTTGACCTCTGTAACGAATCTCTTCCACAAATTGCGGCTTCATGAATTTGCCATTATTTGCAACAGCATTGTAAAATGACAAAACTTGTATTGGAGCCATCAAACATTCATATCCTATCGACATCCAAGGCAATGTTAAGCCCGACCATGAAGCATTACTTGGGTCTTTTAAGTTGGGTTGATATTCACCACTAATTTGCAAGCCAAGTGTTTCTTGCACATGAAACTTGCGGATTCTATCGATAAATTTTTTGGGACTTGAACGATAAGCATTGTTTACCGCCTGAGAAATGGCTGTATTGGACGATTGGACAAAAGCTTCTGCAAGCGTGATTTTCCCAAATCCGCCCACATGGGAATCTTTCATCGAAACTCCATTGTAAAATACTTCCCCATTTCGGGTATCCAATATATCAGTAGGTTTAGCCAAGCCATCTTCGAACAAGGCCATCAAAGAGGCTAACTTAAACGTAGAACCCGGTTCCGATCCAGCGGCGATTGCGTAATTGTAATTTTCGGCATACGTGCTATCACCAACTCTACCTAGGTTTGCTATTGCACGGATGTAGCCAGTTTCTACTTCCATCAAAACCACACAACCATTTGCGGCATTGTGTTTTTTCAACTGACGCATTAGTTCCGCCTCAGCAACATCTTGAATTCCAATATCAATTGTCGAAACAATATCATTCCCCTCTTTGGGCTCAACTTCAGCACCATCATTTAAAGGAATCCAAGTTCCTCCAGAAATTTTTTGTTGCAGCTGTTTACCACTTATCCCTTTTAATTCATCATTAAAAGACCCTTCAATTCCAAGAGGTGTTTTATCGTTTTCGAAACGACCAAGTGTTCTTAGTGCAAGATGACGGAAAGGCATTTCGCGCCGCGATCTAGTTTCAACGAGCAATCCTACTTTATATCTTCCGAATCGAAGAATTGGAAATTTCTTTAACCGTTTCATTTCAGGATGACGAACATCCTTTTTCAAGAGAAAATATGGTGCTTTGGCAGCATAAGCGTTACGAATTTCTCTTCTGTATTGATCTTGAGTTTTATCTTGAAACGTTGAACTCATCATCAAAGCCAAGGAATCGATACTCTCTTTAAGAAAGTACTTCTTCTTTTTATCGACCCGCATGTCAATATAAACATCGTAAAGCGGAACAGACGTGGCTATCAAACTTCCATCAGTTGAATACATATTTCCGCGCATCGCTTCTTTTGATTGAAGTCGGATGGTTTGATGCTGCTGTTTTGCCAACCAAAAATCTCGGTTTAAGACTCCGATGCTAAATGCACGAAACAATATCAGGAAGCCGAAAGCAACTACAACGAAATAGATAATTCGAAGTCTAAAAACTATGTCTTTCGGAGTATCCACGATTAGTTTGCAGGTTCTTGGGTTGGCGATTGAATGATTAGTTTATGCGGCGGTTCTTTGGCTTCCAAAAGTCCCAGAGGCATAACTTTAACAGCTACTTGACTTTGGTTCGACAAAAACATGAGTTCCGATTTCAGGCTTATGTATTCATCTCTAAAGTCTTTCAATTGGGTATTGGTGCGTTCTGTTTCACGAATTGTTCTTTCGGCATGCAACGTATTGGCGATATAGAATCCAATTAAAAGCGCAATGAAAAGTGTAAAGGGCAGGTTGCCGATTTTGGCAAATGAGTTTAAAAAGTCACCATCAAAAACATGAACAATCGATCTCGCAAAAGCATTCATCTTGCGAGGTGCTTTTTGAGGATTTTCATCTTCCGTTTGTTGATTTCTAAACTTATTCATTCTTCGTTTTTTTCTCCAATTCTTAGTATTGCACTGCGAGATCTGTTATTTCTATGTATTTCTTCTGCATCTGGTCTTATTGGCTTTCTCGTGATGCCTTTAAAAGGCAGCTTACTATTTCCAAAAAGATCTTTCTCCACTTCTCCTTCAAACTTTCCACTTCGTAAAAAATTCTTTACTAATCGATCTTCCAACGAATGGTAACTCATCACAACCAACCTTCCCCCGGGGCTCAGAATCTCTGATGTTTGCAAGAGCATTTGCTTTAAACTCTCCAGCTCATCGTTGACTTCAATCCGTATCGATTGGAACACCTGCGCGGCAAACGTATGTTCTTGTCCACGGCGCATAAATGGACGTATAAGATCCATGAGTTGCTGGGTGGTTTTTATGGGCCTATCGGATCGAACATTGATGAGATGTTTCGCGAGTTTCCCTGCTTCCGACAACTCTCCATATTCTTTGAAAATCCTTCTCAGTTCTTCTTCCGAATACGTTTCGAGTAATTTCTGGGCGGTCATCCCTTGAAGGACATTCATTCGCATATCGAGATTTGCATCGAATCGAATCGAAAAACCTCTTCCTGCTTCATCAAATTGATGCGAGGAAACACCGAGATCTGCGAGGATGCCATCTACTGGAATCGCGCGATATAATTTCAAGTAGTTTTTAATAAACTTGAAATTATGAGGGATTAAAGTGAAGCGATCATCATCGGGTGCGTTGGCCGCAGCATCATTATCCTGATCGAAAGCGAAAAGTTTTCCATCTGGACCAAGATGTTTCAGTATTTCCCGACTATGCCCACCACCACCAAACGTAACATCGACATACGTTCCAGATGGGTTAATCCGAAGACCTTCTATACAAGCGTTTAAAAGAACAGGGTCGTGATAGATCATGCTTTCTCAGCATCTCCACCCAGTTTCCCCATTACCCTTTCGGCTAGTTGAGCAAAACTATCTGGATCGTATGAACCCATCACATTATCATACCCTGTAGCTGACCAAATCTCAATCTTGTTCAGATTCGCAGTAAATACCAAATCGGCAGATATTCCAGCAAAATCTGCCAGACGACGAGGTAATAAGACGCGATTAGTTGCATCTACCTCAACGCTTACTGCTCCATTTGTAAACTGTCGGATAAAATCATCATTGTCCTTATTGAAGCGATTAAGTTTCGCAAGGTCGCTCATGGTTTCCTCCCAAAGATCGATTGGATATAACACCAAACATTTGCGGAACACGCTGCGGTTGATTACAAAGCGCTCCCGCAAAGCAGCTGGAAACTGCTTCATCAGGCCGGCGGGCATCATTACCCGCCCCTTTGCATCTACTTTACAGGCATATTCACCTATGTAATTTGTCATCCCTCAGGGTTGATTTAGGAGGTAAAAGTAAAGAATAAAAAATCACTTCTTACCACATTCTACCACTTTGTTGAAAACTTGTTTCATTTTTTTCTTTAAATTTTATCAACCAATTGATTTTACTAATAAAAACAAAGTGGTAAATTGTGGAGAGCCTGTAATATTTTATGGGCGCTTCCCCGATTTTTTTTCTCTAGTTGAATCGAATTCATATTCATTTGGGTGAACTTCTAAGAAATTGGTTACTTTTGGTCGGTTTCTAAAGAAAAACGAATGCAGGAGGAACTAATAACCGAAGGAGAGTTCAGATACATTAAACAAGGAGAGGGGCCCGTGCTTCTTATATTACACGGTCTTTTTGGAGCATTGAGCAACTTTAAAGAAGTGCTCGATCGGTTTCGAAACGATTACACTGTGGTAATTCCCATGATGCCGATATATGAGCTTCCGGTTCAGGAAACTCATGTTCGAAGCCTTGCTGCTTTTATTCATCGCTTTGTGGAATTTAAAGACCTTAAAGAAATTAACTTACTTGGTAATTCTTTAGGAGGTCATGTTGCATTGGTTTATGCATTGACCTATCCGGAGATGGTAAATACCATGATACTAACCGGTAGTTCAGGCTTGTATGAAAATGCAATGGGCGGATCGTTTCCTCGAAGAGAGGACTACGATTTTATCCAGAAAAAAGTAGCGTTCACCTTTTTCAATCCCGAAACAGCTACCAAAGAATTGGTGGATGAAGTATTTGAGATTGTCAATAACAAAGAGAAATTGATTCGTGTACTTGCACTTGCGAAATCTGCAATTCGCCATAATATGGGTGACGATTTACATAAAATGGATTTACCTGTTTGTTTGATTTGGGGTAAAAATGATCAAATTACTCCGCCTGAAGTTGCTGAGGAGTTTCATAAGCTGCTTCCTAACTCTGAATTATTTTGGATTGATGAATGTGGGCATGCTCCAATGATGGAGAAACCACATGAATTTAACAATTTGCTTGAACCTTGGTTGAAGCATGTTTTTTCTTAATGCACATGAAAATTGATACGAAAGTAGTTGATGAGCTTGCGCATCTTGCTCGCCTTTCATACGAGAATGAAGCGAAACAGGAAATTGTAACTGAGCTAAATAAAATTATCGCCTTTGTTGAGAAACTCGGTGAGATAAATACCGACGGTATCGAACCGCTCATTTATATGGTTGATGAAACCAATGTTGCTCGAGTAGATACAATGAAACAGGATGTAACTCAAGACGAGGGCCTGAAAAATGCACCTAAAAAAGATTCCGATTATTTTAGAGTACCGAAAGTTATAGAGCATTAAAAAAGGCGATTGAAATCAATCGCCTTTTTTAATGCTTTTCAATTAACAGTATTGATCAAAAGCCATCAATAAATTCTCTGCAATCATTTGAGGCGTTCTGCCTTCAATGTGATGACGCTCAATAAAATGAACAAGTTTGCCATCTTTAAACAATGCCATTGCTGGAGAAGATGGAGGATACGGAGCAAAATACTTTCTTGCCTGAGCAGTAGCTTCTGCATCATTTCCAGCAAACACAGTTGTTAAGTGCGTAGGTTTGTTTTCCGCTTTATCAATCGCCATTTTTACACCTGGCCTAGCTGAACCTGCAGCACATCCACACACAGAATTAACAACAACAAGCGTTGTTCCTTCCATATTATTTAATGCTTGATCAACCTCAGCTGACGTTCGAAGTTCTTGAAAACCAGCAGATGAAAGTTCTGCTCGCATGGGTGTTACTATTTGTTCTGGATACATTTCTGTTTATTTTCTAATTCGAATGGCAAAGTTAGTGCAAAAATAAATTACTGACGGAACGTCCGAATTATTTATCATTTCTTTCGTTCGGTAGTGAATTGCACAAGATCAATGAAGGATTTTTTATAAGGTGAATCTGGGAATTCGGACAAAGCGACCATGGCTTTTTCTCGGTACTCAATCATTTTTGATTCTGCATATTTTATCCCATTGCCTGCATTAACAATGGAAATAACTTCTTCAACGCGCGCTGGATCGGTATTGTGATTCTTAATGATATGGATGATATTT
>JBBALS010000055.1:0-9236 GCA_040402915.1 Flavobacteriales bacterium | reverse complement strand
AGTTCCAACCTAAATTTAAAGGTAGAGGCTCTTCAATATCGAAATTGGTTTTAAATAGTTGTGGAACTAATGGTGTACCAATAAGCTCATTGGCTGAGAAAACAATATTCGAAGGAATTACATCGCTGAAGAGTGTTCCGGTACTTGCATCCCAAATTTTAAACTTTAATAATTCGCCCGCTGTGGTGTTTGAATACAAATCCAAATTCACCAAGTAGCGATCTAAACTTGCATTGTAAGCCAGATGATTTGATCCTCTTACCTGATTACCCACATAAGCAACCAAAATATCTTCCTCATCGGTTGATGGCACTCCACTTATTTCAAGGGTACCAATGAAGCCCATCGAATATTGGAACGCTGCCGGATTTACAGCGAAATTCGGAGGTGTTTCGCGGACTTTTAAGTTTAAGATGAGTTTTTCAGGGTAGTTGAAATCGGTGAGCAATTGAACATCTTGCGAGTAATCACCAATATTCACTAGTGGATCGACCGTGAATGTTACTGGCAAAGAAGTATTCGCTGGCACAATGCCTGAGCTTGGCGAAGCACTTAACCACGTTGGCATATTTTGCAACGTAAACGATTTAGCCGCACCGCCCTGATTGAGAATTGTAGAACTAAAACTTAGAGGTGCGCCCACTGCTTTTTCTAGATTGAAATTATCGTCTTGCCAGATTACCTGATTTTTGTTGAAGTAAGCAATCCAAGTAGCTGGCGATGCCATGGTATTTCCGCGTAAGTCTTTTACACCTTTCACGGTAACATCGATGGTTACGTTTTCTAAGCGCTCTGGATCAGATGTTGGCGTAATAATAATCTTATCGTTGTTTACTGAATAGGTAAATGAAACATTTGCAATAGGACGTTGAATTTTAATGGTTGGTGTTTCAGCAACTAGACTGGTTCCATTAGCAGTTATTGTATGCGTATTGCTTGTTTGACTTTGCTCGGTAAAGCCAGGATTTAAGATTGCCACACCTACGTCTTCTATAAAACTCTCAAATGGAACATACACCAACAAGCCAGGCTCATTGCCTTGCATTCTATTAAATCGATCGCGCTTAACTTGTTCCAATTTTCGGTTTGTATTCCAAAAACGGAATTCATCGATTTCACCAGTAAAGTATGATTCAGTTATAGGGCTTACAGTTGCAGAAGGCCTGTAAACATGAGCACCCAGGTTCATTGTTGCACCCGCAAACTGTTTGAATGGTGTTGCCGGAATGCTGTTTTTCGGATTGCCATCTACGATAGCCGAAATATTCGCATCGCGGTTCATTACAACGGCTAGATGATGCCATTGGCCATCGAAGTAATTTTCGTTCGAAATCAAGAAATCATTTCCATCATTCAGAAAATGCAGTTTACCCACATTGTCTTTCTTAAGAACCCAAGATGTTTGTGAATCAGGCAATGTGCTGTTGCCGCTGCCGTTCGAGAACAACACCTCTGGATTTGCACCCGATCCACGGAACCACAATTCGAAGGTAAAGTTCATCTCCTTGGTTATGGCCACATCGCTTACCTGATTAATTTGCAAAGTATTGTTTATACCGTTAAACGATGCCGCAGATCCACTTGGGTCAACTGTCCAGCTTGCTTCATGAATTACTGCATCGCGATTGCGCACATGGTCTTTGGCAAAAGCACCTTCTACCTCATCCATACGCCAGTTGTTTAATAAGCCAGCTTCTGAACCACTTAAAATGGTGTTGTTTGTGGTATTAAATTCAGAAAGGTTTAGGGCTTTATCCCACACGCGCAATTCTTGCATGTTGCCATGAAACACATTAGGTGTTCCGAAATCCTGCTTGCCAATAATCAATCGGCCATTACCTGCATAACGCGCAGGCATGCTATTATATCCGTTGTTAATTTCTGTTGCAGTGGTTACTGCATCCGATAAATACATTTTGGCTGTTTCGTTTTCTGCATTATAACTCAGCGCTATGTTGTGCCACTCGGAATCGTTAAAGGTTTGTGTGGAGACTACTTCCTGATCGTTGATTCGGAATACTAACTTATCGGCAGCATTAAAGCCGAGATACACTTGGTTGGCTGTTGATTGCCCTTGGCAAAGCAATGCTTGATCAACTCCTACTGTGGCGCGTTTTACCGCAAGTTGAAGTGTGAAATCGCGGTTGCTTAAATTGGCACCAGCGGTAACATCGAGGTAATCATTAACACCGTCGAACAAAAGACTTGCTGAAGGACGGTTGTTAGTTCCATTGAGCACACCACGTAAATCGAAGTTCTGCACCGTTAAGGAGCCCAAATCGATGGGTTCATTGAACTGAATGCTGATATCGTCCTCAGGGCTTAACACACCATCGGCTGGCGAAGGCGTTCCAAATGGATGCGGATTAATGCGATCGATAACACCCGAATAAACTGGAGTGATTTTTTCGGTCGTAAAGGGGTTAAAAGAAACTGTGTCCAATACATAACAAGATGTTCGTGCACGAAGATCATAGGCTCCATCTGTTGGTGGCAATTCCCAGTTAAAAATCGTAGAATTTTGGTTGGTCGGAATAAGTTCAAGTGATGGATTATTCATTCCGGTAGTATCGCGGTAAAAACGTTTAAATGGAGTCCAAGTCGATGAACTTGACGGCTTGGATTCTAAAACCAATTCTTGAAACCCAAAATAATTGATATCGTAACCCGTCATTTTAGTTTCAAGCAAATTATCATTTGAATTATTTGCTACCCAAATCAAGTCGGGCTTAAGTAAATCGACATCGGTGCAGGTTGGAATAAAATGCGCCGAGATATAAATAGAATCTTGCAAATCGTCGTTGTAGTTTACCCCACCGTCGAACTGGCAAGGAGGATACACGATAAAGAGCAAGCTGTCGTAATTGAATACTGGCCCAGGTCCTTTTTGGATGGTAAGTACTTTATTTAAATCCGTTCCTGCTGGAACTGTTATAGTTGCGAAAGAAACTCCATCAATACGTGCAACCGCTCCATACGGATTTGAGGCACTCATGAGTTGAACAGTATAATCACGATCTTGATTGGTTTCCGACTCGTTGCCAATGGTTAAATTAAATACGGCTGCTTGTTCCGTAGGCACTTGGGTTACTTTTGCCCATTTTCCACTGACGATATGATCGGAAGTAATGGTGGGTTTATCGTGTTGCAAGGTGGCCTCACTAATAACGGTTCCCGGATTATAAATCAACGTTACATCTTCTCCTTCGTATGGGCAAGATGTTTTACCGCCCGCGCGTTTTTTAAATATAGGCCCCCAGCCTGATAGTGATGGATATACATCAATCGAGATTTGATCCACTTCATCAGAATCATAAAGTGTATACGATACAGTTTCAGTTGAATTTGTCCCTTTGGTCCAATCGCGTGAAATACTTGTTTCAAGATTAAGTGACTTATTGAAGTCAGAACCTACACCAGCTATATCTGTTCCAATTTCTAAGGCAAGTCCTACATTCATACTGTATTCGATAGTATTTGAAAGGGTACTGGCTGTTTCGTGGGTTACGGTCGCAGTATATGAATTGCCACCTCCTAGGGTGAAGTTTCTAACAGCAGAGGAAGAATATTTCGCTTCAATCCGCTCTTTTGCCTGTGTATATTCTGCATACTCTCCTGCTAGATTGGCACCTGCAATAGATGTTGCCGAAGTAACAGCGTAAACGGCATACCCTACAAACATACTTGCTCCCGGGGATATGGCTAAATAACTAGGAATTATTGCAGACAGTGCCACCCCCGCACTAACAGCATCATAGGCGAGTTTATCATCAATTACTTTTTGATATTTTGACTGTAATTTGCTTAATTCATCAGCTTTCTTCGTAGCTCTTAAAACTGCATTGTCTATAGTTGCCTTTTCCTCCTCATTTGTTTTTATTGCTTCTTTCCATTCTTTAATTTGGTTGTTAAAATATCGTACGCTATCGCCAGTAAATGCATCCTCTTCATTAACATAATTGTATTTATAACTCGGGCCATCTAAATCTTCAAATTCATTAATGTCAGGTGTAGAAGTCGATGCATCTGTTCCAAAAACAACATCATCATTATTCTTCCCATATCTTTCGTCCGATAGCTGAAGATAAGAGCTATATTTGGAATTGGGTCTAAGAAAAAAAGAATTACGAATTTCTTCTAGCGCAGGAATTTCAGTTTCAATAATCTGTGCCTGAGATAAAATAAATTGGGTATCATATCCCTTTGGACTGATGGCGACGCCGCGTTTTAATACTAAGTTAAATGTAGTATCCAACGAAGAATTAGAATAAGGATCAATTTCATTTGAAATTACATCGAGATTTGTGCTCAATCCCGAAGTGACAAGTGCCAATATATCCGATTTCGAAACATTAATATTCTTAGATTTTCCAAAGTAAAGATCGCTTCGCGGACCTGGAATATCACTATCAACATTGGTACTCAAAGTCGAGTAATTTGTTTGGATGCTCGACACCTCTCCATTTCTACCCCCAGTTACAGTATTACTTTGTGTACCTGTTGTATTCATCGTTAATTTGGTTTCTGTTATTAATCCAGCATTAATCGAGAATTTGGTGCCAACCAAAATTCGATCGCTTGAATATATCGTACCTCCAGAATTCCAACCCCATGTTTCTGTATTTGATGTTGTTGAGCCTGTTTCACGTGTTGCAAAACTTGAATTTCCCGGAGGGTCACGTAATACATATTCAACTATTGCAGGTCCTTCAGTAAAATATTGAGTTCCAATTGCACGAACCCCTAAATTAATGGCTCTGTAATAACTGTCGCCTCCAGGGGGTATGTTATCCGTTATTGGTTTCCATTCAATATCTTGCTGACCTTCGCGACTTACATATATATTTATACGTTGCGTATAGTTGTAATCAGAAATCTGTGCATTTACGTTAAAATTGGCGTTATCCGCTTTAAAAGTATAGATCAAACTTTTGAGGGTATCCAAATTATTGACTTCAGAAAGAGCAACGTATGGTGTAATGCCATTTTGCCCATTTTCGTCGGCACCAATTGTATACGTATCGGCCATCTGGTTTGATACGTAGAGTTTTCCATTGGTACATGGCACACTGTCTAATTTGCCATTGTCGATATTTTCATATGGCTCGAACACTTTGATGAGACACTTATAGGGCTTATCATTGTTACCACTCGAAAAAATGGGCCAACGGAAAGGATGCGTGCGCAAATTTCTTTCTAAGGTTTGACCTGTAGTAGGATGCACGTATTTAAATTCAGTATCACCAATAAAATCACTTACTCCATCTAGGTCAGTGACCGAAATAATGGGGGCTTTGAAATGAATAAAGTTTTTTATGGTATTATAGGTTGCTGATCGAGTTGATAAAACAATACTTGAATTTGCAGAAGAAAAAGTCGTATCGCGTACTGTCTGCAGACTGAGTGGTACTGTTAAATCGAGTTGATCCTGTATCCCAAAAACAATTGGGGATGCACTATTATCCATCTCTGCAGTTACATTGTATTTCAAAGGAGGTAAATTAGTAACGTATTCGCCCGATGTGGGATCGGTTAATACTGTAGCGCCGGCGCAGCCCGATTCAGAAACAAAGCGTATTTCCGCCTTACCAATATTGTTTTTGGAGAGTCCCATCCCCGGCTTTTTATTGCCCTCGCGAATTCCACCCACTGCACGGCCAACCACTTTAATGAGTGTATTGTCATAAAAATAACCTAACTGGAGATCTTCTTGAAAATTGAACGTTGAATTTGCTGTGCTTGGGAAACGCCCGACAGAAAACGTATGGCCTTCTTTGTATACTTCTATATAATGTTGCCCAATGGGAACCTGTATTTCAAATGTGCCGTCTGTGCCGGATTTAATTGGCTCCCCACCGGGAGTCACTTGTTGTTGTCCGTCCACTTTAATGTAAATGTCTTTAGCTTCACAAGATGTACCAGTATAAAACACTGACCCTCTGACAGTAAACGACGATTGGTCTATGAAATCGATGTTGTTTTGTACAAACGAACCATCGCCCACATAAATGGAACGAGAAGGTGGATTAAATGGATTATGATCTAAAAAACTCGGAGTAAGGTTAAAAGTCTCACCTGGTCCACTGTAAGGCAAAACGAGTGCATAACTGCCCAGGTTATTAGTGTATGCTACGTTGGAAAGTTGAGCCGATGTAGGAATGAATGTTGACCATTGGGTTCCGTTTAATGTCGCATTATTCTTATTGTAGTTCGAACTTACCCGCGACATATCGTAAGCACCATTTCCGTTTCTTTCGTCGAATTTGAGGTACACTTTTAAGCCTGCTTCACCTCCAGTTAAATAGCGGCTATAGTCCTGACGGATTTCCCTGGCTGATTTGGAGTTGTTCCAAATACGTACTTCATCCATCAAGCCTTGCAAGCCATACCCTATGCTTATTTGATTTGAACCTGAAGCAATGCTCATACCCGCTTGTGTATAAAGCGAATTTACTAACGCTCCGTTAACATATAGCTGCAAACTATCGTTCCGCAGCTGAAAAGCCAGGTGGTAATAAGTAGTGGATTGAATAAGCCCAACATTCGACAACAAGGTATGGCTTGATGATGGGGTGAATACTTGAAAGGATAATTTATTGCTCGAGCTTACATATTTAGCTTCGTATTGACCTAGTTTATTAACCAAGATAAAATCGCTTGTTAGGCTATTTGGTTTTACCCATGCTTCAATTAAAAAAGCATTGTTTGGATTTAATCCGGAATTGTGCGGAATACTAGCAGAGCTGCTTCCATTAAAATCTATAGCCGATCCGTTTTGATTAGTGGCGCTCTCTGCTGAAATACTAACACCTTCAACCGCCGTTCCTCCCGCATAGGTTACACTACCATTTATAGTTGCAATAGGACTTCGGAAACCAACCGCAGTCAAGATATTTGAACGTAAAAGCGAGGATTGACATTGCTTTTCCGCATAAATAAAATATTGATACAAAGTACCTGCATCTGTATTATTATCGGTATATACACCGGTGCCTGTCGAAACAGTCGCTATCAAGACCGAATCTTCGATTGAACCTAAAACCTTACGATACAAACGCACATTATCTACCTCATTAAGTTGATTTCCCGACCAACTTAATTCTACGCGGTTTGGAAAATACCCCTTCGATGCCTGCATGGAATTGGCATCAAGAACATTCGAAATATCGGGTTGTGTTGTTATAGAAACCGGCAGTCTATATTGGGTATAGACAGAAGGGTTGTAATTGATTGCAAAATTGGCTGGAGGAACTCCCGAAGTAAGATAATTACAATCGTATCCATTTGGTGCGCAAGTGTTTACTGGGAAAACATTGTAGGTATAGGTTTCGCAGCCTTGTACAGTGTTGTCTAAAAATGAAACCGCATCAGCCGGGGCCACAAATTCGGTAATTTGCCCGCTCGATGAAGCTCGTACGATGCGAAAACCTGTATGAAATAATATAGGTGGATTGTTTAAAATCGAATAATTTGTTGTTGCATCTCCAACCTTAGAGCCCCAGCGAAGTCGGACATCATTTCCTTCGAGTGTTACAAGTTTATTGATTATTTGTGTTGGTGCTTTTTTGGGATAACCAGACAATACAGCCGTTTCAGGCCCCCAGCCGCATCCGTTCTTTCCTTGAATTTTATAATAAAATGAATAGTCAAATCCTCCTACTTCTAAATTAATACTATAATAAGGATCAAATTCATTTCGAATACTCGTTTGATTTTGGGGCATCGTATCGATTAATGATGTTCTGCTACCACCAATCGTTTTCAATTTAGTAAATGGTTCCGTAGGATAAACACTTCGAAGTATTCTAATACTATCGCAATTGCTCAATGGGCTCCATGTTAGGTTCACCATTCGACACAAATTGTTTTCTACCTGAAAATTTTGAATGGTTGGTGGTGCTGGAGGCAGGGTAAAACTTATTATATCTGAGTAGTCTGATACGCCCATTAAAACAGATCCATTTGAGTTATAGTACTCTCTTTTAATTTTAACTTGATAGGTTTGACCAAGATTAAGGAATGAGGTATTTACAGTTTGAGTTAATGATGGGTTAGCATTCGACCATACTTGTCCATACACCTCATTACCAATATATAATAAATCCAAAAATAACCCCCCGGAAGCACAGTTTACAAAAGGATTTGACCAATTAAATATAACATTCGAACAAGTAATTTGCGTATTAAGCCCTATAGGCTTTGCAAAAGTTGGGATGTAAGTTATAGGTGAAATATTATCTGGTAGATTATAGGCTAAACAACCACCGGGACAATAAAATGAAGTACCTGTGCCAAATCTGATTGAAATTTGTTGATTCTGAGCTGAGGCTGGTAATTGTTGCTGTATACTGATTTTAAATATACGCCTGCCACTCGTACCGGCACCTGCAACTGAAGTAACGACATCAGAAATGTTCATGTTTAAGTTATTAATTTGTCCCGCGGGGAGATTTTTATAAACTCTCACTTGATCACTCAAAATATCAAAGTATCGATCAGTTGAATTACCACCCGCACCTCCAGTAGGAGAATGTGAAATTCCAAGCCAATTTATCCAATCATCATTTCCAATTTTTATTTGAATATAACCGGGTTTAAAGTAAGCATCGACAATATTACCCTCATCTGCTACAACAAGATCAAGTTTAATGCCCCCAAAACAATAATCATTTGAAACCGTTATCCAACTAGAAGAATAGGTATCGGCGGACTGCGCTTTACCAGCAAAAAGCAACAAAACCAGGGTAAAGAGCAAGGCCACTTGTCGGGTTCGTGTGGCAAAGGTGTTTGAATTTCTTAATTTTAATGCCCGAGTTAACATAAGTGCATTCATACAATTTTAGATTTTGCACAAATCAAATACATATAAAATTATTTTTTGAAAAAATGGGATGAATGGGGGGTATTATGGGATGAATGAGGGATGATTTGAAGATTTGGGAATTTGAAGATTTGAAAATGATTGATATGTGCTGATATTTTGATGTGCTAATTGGATCTCGATTTTAATCAGCACATTATTTTCTCATCAGCAAATCCTCCCGATAGCTATCGGGATTCATCAAATCAAAAAAGCCGCTTCGTTTTGCAACAGAGCGGCTTTTTTGTGGGTAATTAGTAAGTAATAAATACTATTCTATATGGATTTGAGCGATTAATTTTTGGCGGTAAGTTGAAGTAATGGGTAATGGTAAATTATTAACCAAGACCTTATTTTTTTCGACCTTCGAAATAAA
>JBBALS010000054.1:0-9311 GCA_040402915.1 Flavobacteriales bacterium | reverse complement strand
ATCTCAGAATATTTCCGTTTCTCAATCGGGAACCTACTCACTGAGTGTTACTGGAACATGCGGGATTATTCAAAGCAGCTTCACTGTTTTGGTAATTTCTTTACCAAGTGCGAGCATTACAGTGAATGGAAATTTGAGTCTTTGTCAAGGCCAATCGGTTCAATTAATTAGTTCTACCGATCAGAATTTTTCGTGGTCAGATTTATCATTGAATGATACCTTAACCACTTCCACTGCAGGAATTTATGTGCTTTCGGTTAGCAATTTTTGTGGTTTAGCAACCGATACAGTGGGGGTTTTATTGATTCCAGGAGTTGTCCAGCCTCAGATTTTGTCTTCCGGTTCGGTGCTTTGTGTTGGAGCTAGTTTACTATTAACATCGAGTGAAACAAATGGGAATTCTTGGTCGTCTGGAAGTGTAAATGATAGCATTGATGTTACAACACCTGGAACGTATATTTTATCTGTGAATAACGGATGCGCAACAGGACTTGATACTTTGGAAGTGACAAGTTCTAACTTTAGTTTTACTACTGGTGCATCGCCTGATTCTGGAAATGCGCCTTTGGATGTAAATTTTTCAATTAACTCTTCCAATTCAATTTCGAATTACAATTGGGATTTTATTGGACAGGCAAGTAGCACTGCCAGTTCGCCCAATCATCTATTTACCGAAGCAGGATTATATTCTGTTATCGTTGAATTGACTGATGTTTCAGGCTGTGTGGCATTGGATACAATTGAAATTAGGGTTTTGCCAGAGCTTGCTTCTAAACTCGAAGTTCCCAATTGTTTTAGTCCCAATGGGGATGGATTTAACGAGTTGTTTTTAGTAGAAGCACTTAATATATCCACATTTGATTTAATGATTTGGAATCGTTGGGGAGGTCTGATGTATAAATCAACAAATGTACTAACCGGTTGGAATGGACAAAGCAATTCAGGAACTGCTCCCGATGGAACGTATTTTTATGTCTTAGATGCTGTTGGAACCGACTCAAAAGCCTATCAACTGAAAGGCAGTATTACTTTGTCAAGATAAATTAGAGTATTACATTCATCTATCTTAAGTTTCTAATGTTTTTTAAGCATACTAATTTGTAAGTTATTATTTAAATCAGACCATTCAAATTTTATGATATCGCTTCCCGCATGTGCAAGAACTTTCGCTCCTTGAGAAAATATTGATTCCCTTTAGCAAGCACATGTACAACTAGATGTTCTATCGAAACAGGCATTCCATCTTCGATATCTGCAATGTTCGAATATTTTATTTGATGTCCATCGAAAATCAACACGAGACCCGAACCGATTGTTTCCAACTCATTTCCGTTGCGAACCAAAACTCCGGTGTCTTCTCCTAAACCAATTCCAATACATGCCGGATTGCTACAAACTACTTGCGCCAATCTTCCAAATCGACCGCGTTTAACAAAATGTGAATCGATGATTACATCTTTGATAAATGCTAAGCCGGTGGTGATTTTTACCTTGCCTTTTAACAATGCTTCATGGCTTGCTCCTTCATAAATCATGGTGTTCGACATAGCCATTGCGCCGGCGCTTGTTCCTGCAATCACAAATGCTTCATTCATGTAGCGATCATGAAGAATTTCGAGAAATTCCGTTCCTCCATAAATCATGGTTAAACGCATTTGATTTCCACCCGTCATCATCACTCCATCGGCTTTGCGAATGCGTTCGAGATACTCAGATTTTTGAGCATCTTCACGATTTTTAAC
The DNA here is from genome assembly GCA_040402915.1 of Flavobacteriales bacterium. Lineage (GTDB taxonomy): Bacteria > Bacteroidota > Bacteroidia > M30B66 > M30B66 > CALQRR01. Next base: position 7,569 of record JBBALS010000054.1, on the reverse strand, counting down.
ATGAATGACACCTACATTTGAACAGCCCAATCGGTTGAATGCATCCACGTAGTTTTGACCAACTTCCTCAGGAATCTCAGAAGCAGTTGTAATTACTTCGATATGAGAATCAGCGCCTTTCATTTCAGATAAAATGCGGTATAAAATTCCGTCTTCAAAAAAACTGAATTTATTGCTTTTTTCGAAATCCGATTCGTCTGCGGTTCCTTTATCGACATTGCCGCCGATTGAAATTAAAATGCCTTTAGGGGCTACCATGTGTTGCGTATTTATTAATGAACATCAAAAGTAAGAAATCGATATGCGCAGTAACTAAAACCAATCATGGGATATCAACATCATTTTGCACATGTAGAGGAAGATGAAAAACTCCATTAAGAAAAATTTTAATCGCTTGCTCATAAATCAATTAAAAGCCTATTTTGCAGTTCATTCAACGAGCTTTATGAAAATAATTGAAATTCGGGCCATGCGTGGTCCTAACTATTGGTCCATTCGTCGCCATAAATTAATAGTAATGAAGCTCGATTTAGAGGAGCTTGAACAAAGACCAACCGATAAGATTGATGGTTTTGCTGATCGATTGGAATCGATGTTTCCATCTATGCATGCACATCGGTGTTCCGAATTGGAAGCTGGTGGATTTTTTTACCGTGTGCGTCGCGGTACTTGGATGGGCCACGTTATCGAACACATCGCGCTCGAAATTCAAACCTTAGCTGGGATGGAAGTGGGGTTTGGTAGAACGCGAAGTACTGCTGAAGAGGGAATTTACAATGTGGTGTTTGCCTACACGGAAGAGAAAGTGGGGATTTTTGCTGCTAAATCGGCTGTGAATATTGCATTCTCATTGATTAATTCAGATGAATATGACCTACAAGCGGACCTACAAGCTATGCGCGAAATTCGTGAAGAAAATCGTCTTGGACCTTCTACAGGTTCCATTGTTGAAGAAGCCGCTGCTCGTGGTATTCCATGGATTCGAATGAATCGACGTTCGCTTGTAAACTTAGGATATGGAGTAAATCAAAAACGCATTCAAGCAACAATTAGTTCGCTTACAAGCAGCATTGCCGTTGACATTGCCTGCGATAAAGAAGAAACTAAAAACCTACTCGACGGTGCTGGAGTTCCAGTTCCGAAAGGCTTTATAGTATACGATGAAGAAGATTTGGAAGATGCCATTCGGAAAGTGGGATATCCAATCGTATTAAAACCAGTGAATGGTAATCATGGACGAGGCGCCTCAATCAATGTTACCAATTGGAATGACGCATTAGAAGCCCTTGAAATAGCTAAAAAAGTTTCGCGAGGAGTTATCTGTGAACGATTTATTACAGGTTTCGATTTTCGTTTGTTGGTGATCAATTACAAGTTGGTTGCAGCGGCCAAACGTACTCCAGCCGCAGTTATTGGTGATGGTAAAAGTACAATCCAAGAGCTCATCGACATCGTAAATAGTGATCCTCGCCGAGGTTATGGTCACGAAAAAGTATTGACCTCGATTAAAGTCGATGAAACTACGCTGGGTATTTTGGAGGAAAAAAATCTAACGCTCGACTCAGTTATTCCATTGGGCGAAACGGTCTATTTGAAATCAACTGCCAACTTAAGCACAGGCGGAACGGCTACCGATATTACAGATTTGGTCCATCCATATAATATTTCGATGGCCGAACGTATTGCTAAAATTGTTGGATTGGATATTTGCGGAATAGACATCATGGCACCCGATCTAACAAGTCCGATTAACGAAAACGGCGGAGCAATTTTGGAAGTAAATGCCGCACCTGGTTTTAGAATGCACATTGCTCCAACCGAAGGATTACCACGCAATGTTGCTGAGCCCGTTATTGACATGCTTTTCCCTCCCGGAACCACAGCGCGAATTCCCATTATTGCTGTTACAGGAACCAACGGAAAAACAACTACAACACGTCTGCTTGCTCATATTGTAAAAACTATGGGCTACAAAGTTGGATTTACTACGACTGATGGAATTTACATTCGGAATCGTATGTTGCAAAGTGGCGATTGCACAGGACCCTTGAGTGCCGAATTTGTGTTGAAAGATCCAACAGTTGATTTTGCGGTTTTGGAAACGGCACGCGGTGGAATTTTACGTGCAGGTTTAGGTTTCCATACCTGTGATATGGCTATTGTAACCAATCTTGCCGCCGATCATTTGGGTTTGAAAGACATCAATACACTCGAAGACATGGTACGTGTAAAAGGTGTTGTTCCGGCGAGTGTTCGTCCAGGTGGTTATGCCATCTTGAATGCCGATGATGATCACGTATTTGGAATGAAAAGTGAGATTCAATGCAAGCTGGCTTTGTTTAGTTTAGATCCGAACAATCCTCGCATTATAAAACATTGCAATTCGGGCGGTTTTGCAGCTATTGTGGAAGATGGTTATGTAACGATCTGTAAAGGAAATTGGAAAATTCGCGTCGATAAAGTCATTAATATTCCTCTAACGTTTTCGGGGAAGGCAGTTTTCAATATTTACAATATTCTTCCTGCTGTTCTTGCCGGATTTATTCAAGGATTCAAAATTGAGGATATGCGTTTGGCATTGGAAACTTTCATTCCATCGCCAACACAAACTCCTGGGCGAATGAACATGTTCCAGTTCAAGCACTACCAAGTAATGGTCGATTATGCGCATAATACCGCAGGATTTATTGCTATTTCGCGTTTCTTGGAAAAGGTAGAAGCCAAACCTAAAGTGGGAATTATTGCTGGAGTTGGTGATCGTCGAGATGAGGACATTGTAGACTTAGGAAAAGTTGCTGCTCAGATGTTCGATCAGATTATTATCCGTCAAGACAAGAATCTACGAGGACGATCGGAGGACGAAATCATTAACTTGATGTTGGAAGGAATTAAAACAATCGATTCGACCAAGCAAGTGAAAGTGATTCCTACTGAAAAGGAGGCCATCGACTATGCTTTAAAGAATGCCAAAAAGGGATCATTCATTGTTATTTGCAGCGATGTTGTTCCGAACGCACTAGAGCAAGTCATGAAGTTCAAAGAAGATGAAGACAGTTTTCAACTTCAGCCGGGCGATATTCAGGCGACAAGTGGAGAATGAGATATAAACGAACGGAGTGTTCTAATTCATGGAATGCTCCGTTGGTTTTTAATCAATAAGTGTCTCTTTTTAAATGGCTTATACTTTAATCGATTCTTTATTTTTAATGATTCGCTGAAAAAGGAAGTTTCTATTTGAATTTAGATGCCAACAGTTAAACGTAAATGCATACCAAATCCTTCTCGAAATATTCTCATTAAAGTAGAAAGTCGTATGTCACTTGCATTGTTTTCAATTCGAGAAATATATGTTTTTGTAGTTCCACATTTTTCAGCCAACTGCTCTTGCGTCATTCCTTGTTCTTTTCGAAGTTCCAGCATCAATGCACCTATCTTGAATGTTTCAAATCCTTCTTCGTATTGATTCCTAGTTTCCGTGCCTTTTTCTCCATACTGTGCATCCAAATGGTCTGCAAATGAAGTGAGATTATTATTTTCCTTTTTCATCGAAGTATTGCTTTTTAAGTTTCTCAGCTAATTCAATTTCCTTTTTTGGTGTTTTTTGAGTTTTCTTTTGAAATCCGTTAATTAATATAACTAGTTGACCTTCGTCAAAGAAGCAGAAAGCTCTATAAATATCAGAACCTACCTCCACTCTGATTTCATAAATCCCTGTCGTACCTGTTAAATGTTCAAAATACTTTTTAGGAACACGTTCGATCGTAGAAATCAATTGTAATGTCCAGTTGAACTTCTTCTTTACTTCTGGTTTGAGTTCTTCAAAGAATTCAAGATAATAGTTCTTGTAGTAAAATATGCTTCTAATGGGATGATCAATCACAACACAAAAGTACGCTAATCAGGAAACATTTTGCAAATTTCTATAAAAGATTTTAAAACGGAAATTTTGGAATCTGAATTTGAATTCCTATTTCAATCAAAATTAAAGACCAAAGTGGAAGAACTACGTCAATTAAAACTTGCTTGATACAGTATTTAAAATACATTTTTGGCAACCATCGATTTGCCAATTCGCAATCATTTTAATTAAATTCTAATGGAACTGCCAAAAAGTAATATTCAGAATTCTGATTGAAATGATTTACAAATTCTTCTTTTGTCAAATTATTTCTATTGGTAAACCAATCTTTTAAGGAATAGAGATGCATGTTATTCTCTAGCATCAATTCAAACATCGCTTCGGGTGAAGCATTGTAAAATTCGGCAGAGCCCAAACCAAATTCGAACATAACATACGGGCGACATTCTTTTAAAATGCGTGTTGCCCCTTTAAGAACATCCAATTCGGCGCCTTCCACATCAATCTTTATTAATCGAACAGCTTGATTTGCTGGAATTAAATCGTCCAAACGTTTTACCTCGACTTCAATAATTTCCACATCCGGGTTTTGGATGGCATATTTTCGTTGTTTTATTCCACTGTATGCCGGGGCGTTTTTTACCACATTGAAATTCAATTTGCCGGCATTATCGCTCAAAGCAAGCGAATGCAAATGGATGTTGCTTTGTGTATATTTATCTTTCAGCGCTTGGAATAAATAGGGGATAGGTTCCACAGCATGATGAGTTCCTTTTGGTGCGAAACGATTCATCCAATCGAGAATTTCTCCTTTGTGACAGCCAATATCAATGCAGTTACTTTCGTTTTTCAACACCGATTTAATTAATCGAAAAGCGAATCGGTCGTATTGCATATTGCGCGTTAAATCAATATGCAAGGACCATAAATTTTGCTTAACAAGATATTTGAATGATGAAAATAAACTCATCGACTAAGAATAATTGATTGATAAGTTGTTTCAGAATTTTGGCTAATTCGAGTTTTTAATGAATATATGCCTGGTGCAATAGAACCTGCATCAATACTTAATATTTCTGCATGATAACTTGAACTGAAGGGGACCACTTTTCCTGTTAAATCAATCAATTCAATCAGTTCGGGTTTTTTATCTATTCGTAAACTGAAACTACCGAAACTTGGGTTGGGAAATGCCTTGAAGTTTTTTGAAAGATCATTTCCGTTTTCTTCAATACCAATAATAACATTCAGGTTTGCATCGCAGTTGAGAGTAGTTTTCATTAGAAAAAAACTGCTAAGTCCAGGTGCAACAAAATCGTAAGTGCCATTCACAACAATAAATCCATCGTTTGTTACAACGGCTTCACCCACATAACTATTCTTTATTGAATTTGCCGAGGCATAACAAACATAGTTTAAGTAAAAATCGAACTTGTAAATAGTTGCACGGGTTTCTATATCGCTTATATGGTCTGCTGCAATTACAAAGGAGCTGTCGCTTGGCGAATAAAAAACCGCCTTAACATCGATTATTCTGGGTGAGTCAAAATCATTGATATTGGTTACTACTCCTGCTGTGTCTACAATAAGAAGAATCTCTCGGATATTTCCTTCGTTTTGTGTCTTATTTCCTGCTAAACAAATTCGGTTTTCAGGACTATGGGTTAGATCGTTTATAGCTTCGTTCTGAAAATCTCCGTAGTAATTGCTCCACTGAATTTCTCCTGTAGAATTATATTTCACAAGCAACATATCATAATCGGCATGCCCAACCTGAATTCCTCGACCACCAATAAAAATACTACCATCGGCAAGTTCATCAATACCTCCAACGCTATTTGAGCTTCCATTGGGGAATTTGTTTTCCCAGACAACATTTCCAGAGGAGTCGATTTTAATTAAATAGAATGTTCCACTCACATAAGGTTCTTCATAGGTTGTTGCTGCAATAGCAAAACCACCATCCGATAATTCAATTACCTCTTCAACAATTTCCCAGGCGGATCCTCCAAATGTTTTCGACCAAATTTCTTCGCCCAAAGAATCAACCTGAACAACCCGAATGTTATAATCACCAGCAACTCCCTCATTCGTAATTCCTGCAAGTACAAAACCTCCGTTGGAAATACGCTTCAATGAAATTCCTTGCTCGGTAAAATCGTTTCCATAAATATGCTCCCACAAGGAGTTTCCTAATGAGTCGGTTTTAACAAGTGCCATATCTCCGTTTACAGCACCCCAGCCACCGGAAGATCCTAAAAAAACATAGCCGCCATCGGAGGAAGAGACCACCGATTGTCCAACATTAAACTCCCCAAATGCACCGTAGGTTCTGGTAAAAAGCGTTTGCGCCTGCAACGAGAAATAACTCAGTTGAAGAAAAATGAGTGTGCAAATTAACTTCCTCATAGTCGTATTTGATAATTCAATTGAAAACCAGTACCTGCTAATTTTTTAGGGCTTAATAATCCCTCGTTGAAACAGGTTCCCAGTGATAAACAATGATCGGAATTATTAATCAAGACACAGGTTAAATTGGTTTGAAATCCTCCGTAACCTCCAAGCATAAATCCAATTTTTATAGCTCTTAATTGCGAAAACGTCTTGCCTATTTCAATGGATGCTAAAGGTTTGTAGCCAACAATATAGCGGTATTGAATAGCTGCACCAAGGGTGAATTTTTTAGGCATTAATCGAGCTGCTTCCAGTCGAAACAAGGTTGGAAGTGAAACGAGATACTTGCCCTTTACTTCATTTTTTCGCACTTTATTCAGAAGCGTATCTCCAATATTGATGGAGGCATATTTATCAAAATTTAAAATGTCATTGAATTGAATGCCACTAAATCGAATGGATGTATCGCCTTGAATATGTTTGGTGGATTCATTCCAATTTACAAAACCTAAATCTTTTACCAATTCATGAAACATCCATTTGTTTCGAAAACTTTGACGTGCTTCTAAACTTATAGATGCGCCCAAAGATGGCTGATTGCTAAATTTGTTGGATTCTCTTTCCGATTGATAATAATTTCCCTTCCAGGTTAAATCCAAATAACTTCCCGCCTCTTGGGTGAATAATTGCGCTTCATCTAATTTAATCTGAGTGAAACTCTGCCCTTGAACCAATCCAAAATCCACGCTAAACATGCTGTTCTTATTTCGTTGCATCATGCCTATTTTAAATGTTCGATAGGCAATTGATGTAAAATCGGTATTTCCAAAATCGGCGGTCTTTCCTGCAAATGATGCATTGCCACCAAAAACCAAATGAAACAAATCGCTCGAGTATTGTGCAGCTATGAAGCGTTGTTGCTCATAGCCAAAACGCAATTGCAAACCTTGCGATTTCCACATGCTATCGGGACTGAATGATGCCAAAACTTCTAGAGACAATTCTGAACCGAAGCGATTTTCAGGCTTTAACCTATTATAAGCATTTGTTTTACGAGAATCGTCTATATATTTCGGAAATACAAATGCATTACTGAATTGAGTTGGTAAGGAATTGCTTTGAGTAAACGCATGGAAATGTGTTCTTACCATGCCATTACTATCGAACGTATAAGGCAATTCAAAACGATTCTGCATCATTTCCAATGAGACATAATCAATTAAAATAATATCCGGAAAAATGGTGTCAGGTGTGGTTTTTTTTTGACCTGAAAGCTGCTGCATTGTTATAATGAAGCATAAAAAACAAATGACTTG
>JBBALS010000053.1:0-9360 GCA_040402915.1 Flavobacteriales bacterium | reverse complement strand
TATACAAGTTTTGGCTCATGTTTCAATTGCGTCTCTTGCATCAATTTTTCTTCATACTTGCACAAACAAATTGAAATCTTTTCAAGTTCCCTCCAAAATTCAAGATATGGGGCTTTCATTTTGATTTGAAATTCCTCCGCCCTAAGTTTATCTCGAAGTTCTTTTGACAAATTAACTTTGATTGAATATTGAACTCGAGCCGGCGGTGGATTAACTGCAACCACATTGAAAGAAATGTTTGATTGGGTTATGGTGTTTATAGCGTCAACTATCGTCCGATTCAAAATTTGAGGGCTGATTTTTTTTGCTGTGATTTCGTCCAGAATTTTAAGATGAGTTAAATGTAATAAGTGGTATTGATCATGAACAAATGGAAAGCTATTGATGCTTTGATTGTCAAGCCTCAAGATATTATCATCGTCGAGTTCAATTATTTTTAGAGATTCAAATTCTTTGTTTTTATTTGACAGCAATGTGATATTGATATTGCAAGTTTGGGCAACCCAAATTTGGATATTATCCAACAACGATAATTCATTATTATATCGAAGTACTTGATCCAATAGATTAATAATTTTTTGGGGAGCACCTTGTTTTTTGGTTCCCAATGGTCGACCTCTATCTGCCATAATTAGATTGTATAATAATGCAAGTTAATAATATTAATTAGAGAACAACTGCTAACAACTGTTCGCAGTTGTTAGCAGTTGTTCTCTAATTGGCGCTACGCTCAAATTCCTTATTCATACTAGTTGGTTTGTTTTTTGATTATTCGATATCATTACTCTCAGCCAATTTATTAATGATGACGGAGATATCAACCACCAGCACTTCTCGAGGAAAGCTAAAACCATCCGTGAGCGCATATTAGTTGAAGACAACCCGCATAACGAATCCGCTTTTATGCCAAAGCTCAAAGCATCCATGGGACTTTTTCATTTAAACATCATTAAAAACAATCCGTTTGATGAGCTAATTGGATTTTTAAGAACCCCAAACGTATCATGACCACAGCAAAGAGGTCAGGCAGTTCTCAATTCTCTTTTTGTATTTTTTCAAGCTCTTTCTTCACCTCTTCAGGAAAGTAAACACCATTACTTTCCATGTCAGCGATGGTAGATGAAATCTTTTGATATAAATTTTTCACCTCTTTTGGCTCCATCTTTGAAACATCTTTCCCTTCAAGGAAATATTTTTTAATGAATTGATTGAAATTAATTTCCGGAGATTCTCTTTTAGCAATATTAAACTCCTGAAAAAATATTGGACCTAATGCAAAAACTACGAACAACAATGAAATTATTATTGTTAAGACAAGGATATCCATATCTAATTATTTTTTGCTGTTAATAAAATTTAATAATCCAAGCATTGTAGGTGGCCATAATCCTATAAATACCGCTTTCATATGGTCGTTTTGATAAACGAACAAATATTCACTGTAGAAAATACATATTACTACAGAAAGTAATATCAAAATTTCGATGGGTGTGATTTTTTTCATGATTTTTTTTTCTAGTAATGGCTTCCATCAACTTTAACCAAAATCTATTTTTTTCGGTTTGGCGATAGAGTTTTGTACAGTACAAATTTACGACTGTGAATTAGTGTGGATGTTAATTGATGACATTTTGAATGAATTTTTGTGGAACTATCCCTACCAAAATACAGCTATTTTTTGAAGGTGGGGAAATCGGACCACTTTGCTTCGCTCTGAATTACTCTTGATTTGCTAAAGCTTTCAGTGTTTTTAGCAATGAATCGGGGGTTACAGATATTGAATCGATACCTTCTTCAACCAAAAATTGGGCAAAATCCGGAAAATCACTGGGTCCTTGACCACAGATACCCACTTTAACTCCATTTGCTTTACCCACTTTTATTAGGTGCGAAATGGCTCTTTTCACCGCAGTATTTCGCTCGTCGTAAATGTGAGCAACCAAAGCCGAATCCCGGTCTAAACCCAGAACCAATTGAGTTAAATCGTTAGAACCAATTGAAAAACCATCGATGTGTTTGGCAAATTCATCTGCCATAAATATGTTGGAGGGCAATTCTGCCATCAAGTATACTTCCAATCCGTTTTCTCCGCGCTTTAGGCCGTATTTTTCCATGGTTTCATACACTTTTAACAACTCACCAACGGTTCTACAGAAAGGAATCATGACAACCACATTTTTAAGACCCATTTTCTCCCTTACCCGTTTAATTGCCTTGATTTCCATTCCAAAAGCGGGTTCATAAGCTTCAGAATAATAACGGGATGCGCCGCGCCATCCGATCATGGGGTTTTCTTCGATGGGTTCAAAGTAGGATCCACCCAGCAAGTTGTAGTATTCGTTTGATTTAAAATCAGATAAACGAACAATGACTTTATTGGGGTAAAAAGAGGATGCGATACGTGCAATACCGTAACTCAAACGCTTAATGAAAAAAGTTTCTTCACTGTCATATCCCAAGGTGATTTTGCGAATTTGTTCAGACAGATCTTTGTCATTCAATTCACTATGCTTTAACAAGGCCATTGGATGCACTCGAATATAATTGTTGATGATAAATTCCTCCCTTGCCAATCCCACACCCGCATTGGGTAAATGAGCAAATTTAAATGCAATGTCTGGACTTGCTACATTGAGCATGATAGGTGTTTTCACCTTTGGTAAATCTTCCAAAGACGTTTCTGTTTTATGAAATTCCACAGAGCCATCATACACAAAACCGGAATCTCCCTCGGCACAAGACACCGTTACCATTTGTTTCTCTTTCAGAATTTCCGTCGCGTTGAAACAACCCACGATAGCAGGCAACCCCATTTCTCGAGCAACAATGGCTGCATGGCAAGTTCTACCTCCTTTGTTTGTGATAATGGCGGATGCTTTTTTCATAATGGGTTCCCAATCAGGATCTGTCATCTCAGTTACCAAAATACTTCCTTCTTCAAACAAATGTTCGTTTACATTGCCGTCTACGGAATGCATAATTACCACCTTTCCTGAAGCAGCCCTATCACCCACAGCAATACCCGTAACAATAGGTTTTATGCCTTCTGATTGGACATGATACTCAACCAACATTTTGATTTTGTTCTGGGAATGAATGGTTTCAGGTCTCGCTTGTACAATATATAAATCATTGGAGATACCATCAATGGCCCATTCCACATCCATGGGGCACCATCGGCCTTTGAGGTTGGAATAATATTTTTCAATCGATGAAACCCAACGGGCAATTTCAAGTGCTTGTTGATCTGTAATAGAAAATTTCTCTTTGTCCTCGTCGCTCACGGTCACCGTCTTAGTGAGCTTTCCGTGATCCTCTCCATAAATCATTTTCTTGTCTTTGTTGCCAATTTTCTTTTCGATGATTGATGAAAATCCTTGCTCCAAGGATGGCTTGAATATGATAAATTCGTCTGGTGACACTGCGCCTTGTACTATCATCTCTCCCAGGCCCCAAGAGGAATTAACAACCACAACATCCTTAAATCCACTCTCGGGATCAAGTGAAAACGCGACACCTGAAGCGGCCATATCTGACCGCACCATTTTCTGAATGCATACCGATAGTGCAATATCAAAGTGGTTATAGTTGAATGTATTTCTGTAAGAAATCGCCCTATCAGTGAATAAGGAAGCGAAACAATTTCTCACTGCTTCGAGTATAGATTCTGAACCCCTAACGTTTAAGAATGTTTCTTGCTGTCCGGCAAAACTCGCATCTGGCAAATCCTCGGCTGTCGCTGATGACCTAACAGCAACATCAATCATATTTTGACCGTATGATTCCGACAATTGCTGGTAACGTTCTCTAATTTCCTCCTTTATTTTTGGGGGAAAAATACCATTGCGAATCAATTGTCTTACTTCGGCACCCACACGCCTGAGCTCGGGCAAATTGCCATCATCTAAACCAGAGACCAAATTAACGACTTGCTCTTGAAGTCCATTAAAATCAATGAAATCGCGGTATGCATTTGTAGTAACTGCAAACCCATTTGGCACTTTGATCCCCATGGATTCGATGTTTTGAATCATTTCCCCCAAAGAGGCATTTTTACCACCAACCAAATTTATATCCTTCAGAGATACCTCGTTCAAGTTAATTATGTATTTCACGGCCTTTCAACAAAATTTGGACCCAAAAGGTTTTAACAAATGCAGACTATTATTTTTATGATTAAGATACTTTGTAAACAGACAATCGTGTGATTGTATGTTTACTCCTTGGTCAGCATCACGGATTTGCCTCTATTGAGGGGGTCGATTTCAGTCCAACTGAGAGGGGTTGATTTGCAGCGATGAATAGAGTTTGACCTCGGAGTTTTTTACAAGCATTGGTAAAAACCAAAAAAATAATGCGGCAGAGCCCCACCATTCTTAATCAAAGGTTTGACAACTGACTTTTCAGTAGTTTGTGATTTTGCATCATTTTCGTAAAACTACCTGAATCAACCTTGTAAAAATTTGTTGATTCCTGAAAAAAATTAATCGTTTCTACGATGGTATCTTTCAATTTGTCAGCCTTTAATCCAACACAATCCGCGGCTAATGCTCCTAGCCAATAACGTATTTGAGATTCCAAAAGATAAGAATCCATGCCTTTGGCCAATGATTTATAGTAGGTAATCAATTCTTTTGCTAGCGTAAACCCTTCTTCAGATTTTTTAAAATGTCTATTCCTGATAGATCTTTCAAGGAGTTCTGCTTCTTTTAATGTGGAGGGTAATAATTCGTCTTCGATATAAAGTTGATAGCCAATATACCTCCAAAGAGCAAGGAAATTTTCTTTTTCACGCTCAGTAATCATGTAACCAGATTTCTGTAGCCCGGCGATTATGATATAAGAAAAGGCAAGATTTGTCCCGGCCATGTCTTCCTGATTGATTGGAATTCCCCATTCCATAGACCAATTATTTGATTCAAGAATATAATAACGAGCTACAGCATGAATCAGCCTTAGTTTGTTTATGCTAATTTGAGCTTCACTGTTTTCTGAAATATTTAGGGCTGTTGAAACTGTTATGATAAAGTCTGCTGTATCAATCAATCGCTTTCCCGGAGATTTACGCATCTTATCTGATAAATACAGGGCCTTATTGCCAGGAGAGGCAGCATAACAATAAGGTAAGGATAAGCCGCCTAATAAGGTCATAATTGGCATGGCAAATTTCCTGTAGAATTTTTGTCCTTTTAAAATTCGCTCAGCGTCAAACCATTGTGGCAGAGGACGAATATCAAAAAGGAAAGATTTTAATTCGGAATCTTCAGCTTCAATTATTGCAGTTGAATCCATCTGGAGTAACTTGTAAAATTTGGCTTGCTCCTTTTTCTCAAATATTTGTTTAACTAGATTATCAGTTAAGAGGTCACCTATTAATCGATTCTGATTCAAAAACTCACGTGAGGTGTTCATCTTGATATTGTACCAATTTAAACGAGTGCGTAGATGAATTGTTTTTAAAATTTTAGTAATAGTCAAAAAACCGGCCACCGCATGGGGTTTTTATAATAGGTTCTGTCGCATTAATTATTTTTCTCCGACAAAGGTTTCATGAACTGGTATCACAGAATCTAAAATTACAAATTACAATGACTCGGTAAAAATATAGAAGTTAAGTAACATGTAAAATAAGGCAGGCGCTATTACCCAGAGGGCATCCTTCAAACGCAATCGAACAAGAAGTCCACAAAACATAGCCAATCCCAATCCAAACGATGAAACCGACAACAGAATGCCATATTTGAGTCCAAGAAGCAATCCCAATGCACCCAAAAACTCAAGTACGATGACGACAAATCCCAACTTTTCCATGTTGAATCGTTTAAACTCTTGTTTCATGTGAGGATCCACAAAGTATGCAGCCACGTAAACAAAAAAAGACAAACTCGAAAAGAGAATGCAAATCAGGTCGAAGGTCATACAATTAGGTAATTAAACATTACCCAACGCAATGAAAATACACAAAATCAAAAAAAATAGGGAGGGCAGGTGTTTCAGCACGGGGTTTTTTACCTTGAAATGGAAAAACTGTGCTGCCACCATAAAGCAGCTCATTAGAAGAGCCGAGTTATGCACCAATTCAGGGTGCCACGCCCCTGCCATCAATAGTGTAGACAGTGCGATTTTCGAAGCTCCAACAAAATTCCGTGTGATATCGCTCAAACCAAACAACTTAAATTCGGCGATTACATTGTGAAATCTAAAAATCCAAACGTAGAGGACCGACAAACCAACGGTGAATTGCGCGATAACGATTAAATTTTCCATGCTCTTTTTGGTAAATTGATCATCAAACAACTACAGCCACTGATAATATATAGCTTCTTATTCTGCATGCTCAAAGATAGCAAACTTTGATATCATAGTAAAAAGATATGTTTCCTGAAACTTTGAATTTTTACAAGTTTTAGGAATTTAAAGCATCCCCGCTCTATGCAGATTTAATGCTCGCCGGAGGTATTTGTCTTTTGAATTTTACAAAAATCCAAACCAATAAACAGCCGAAATCAACAAAAAACAAGACCGGAAAACTACCAAATCCTCGAAATCAGCTTCAAGAGCATCCTACTTCTTTAGAACTGGAAACCGACTTTCAATTGAAAGTCTATCGGAAAGCCTGTTGATAAATACCAACCTATTTGGTCAAAATAATAATAGTCATCAGTTATAGGTGGCGGTGAAAGAATTCTAGCCCCAGCTAAATACTCTATGGTGAAGTGTTTTGCGAATAAAAATTTGTTTCCACAGCCTAAACCCACACCATAAGTAGACCATCTTTCGTTTACTATTGCACCACCGAAAAAAGTAGAATCTAAAGGCGAGAGATTACCATATATCAGTTTTGCCTGCCCATAAAAACCTTCCGAATTTCCATCTTTCTTACGATAAAGCCTTATAAATGGCTCAGCAACAGGACCTTTCCAACCTTTAAAATAATAATTCATATTGATGCCATAACTTACCTGTGAGTCAAGTGGCATTTCATATTGAAGTCGTATTTTCTCGTTAACTGATCCATATGTTCCAGACACATGTCCTTTAAAATTTTGAGCATAAATCAAGCCCGTGCTAAACAATACTATTAATAGCATTGTAATTTTCATTTTCATTATTCGAACATACAACCCATTCGCAAAGGACATTACGGAATACCGCAAGTCGTACAAGATGGTTTTACGGATTACCGCAATTCAAAAAGAAGAAGATGATTTTACAATAAAAAAGGGTAAAATTCAATTAACCGTTTAATTGTCAATATTTCTGATGAATCATTGTTTCACTTTCGGGAAACTTTATGAACTTTGAATTTCATAATTAGGACCCAAATCAAACATCAACAGATCAAAAAAAGCAGTACTTAAATATTAACTTCGTAAGGTGGAAAAAATCGGTTTCATAGAGATTAGTATTACAGGATCAAAGGGCAATCTTGACCTAACACCCGACAATTACGATATTAAAGAGATAATCTCTATTCTTGAAACCGCTGAAAATCTATTGCATCCGGGCGACAAGAAAGACAGAGCAACCATTAGCTATAGAATTGAAGAAGGTTCGGTAAAGCATATTTTTAAAACTTCCATTCAAACTATAATTGGCTTTAATGCGATTATTGGCCAAGTATCAGAAGTTCAAAATATCGATTTTCTTGATTTAGGAACAGCAAAAGCATTTGAAAATATTCAAGACATTGCGACCAAGCGTAATTACGTATTTAGCATTACAACTTCACTCGACAACACCAATGAAGTACGAGTTGACAAGACAACCCAGTTCTACAGAACTGAAGCAATTTGGGCAGACGCTGAATTTTACTTTTATGGGAAAGTCACCAATGCGGGTGGCAAAGACAAAGCAAATATTCACGTTAACACAGAAGAGTTTGGAACTGTTAGAATCCAAACACCAATCAGTTTTTTAGAGCAGTACAATGAAAATGTACTGTATAAAACTTTTGGTATTCGCGCTACTGGTAAACAGCATTCAGAAACTGGAGAAGTTGATACTTCAAGCCTTGTGTTTATTGAGTTAGTTGACTATCAGCCAAAGTATGATGACGACTATTTAAAAGGTCTGAGAGACAAAGCAAAAAAATCTTGGCTTGGGAGTATCAATCCCGATGATTGGTTAAAAGAAATTAGAGGGGGGTATGACGCATAGGGCAATACTACTTGACACGAGTTTTTTCATGCGTTTTCTTGACTACAGTGATCCTCTGTTCAACAACGCAGACGGTTATTTCCGTTACTTTTTGCAAAAAGAAATTACGATGATGATTTCTACCATAAGCATTGCGGAATATCGCGTAGGTGGAGACATTCAAGAACTTCCCCTGAGGAATTTACAAATAGTCCCTTTTAATTTGGATCACTCAAAACGGACAGGAGAATTTGCCAAAATAGTTTTCCAAAGCAAAGGAAAATTAAATCTTAAAGAGCGAAACATCATTCCAAACGATACAAAACTTTTCGCTCAGGCTGACTGCGAAAAGGCGATAGAGTATTACTTGTCCTCGGACAAAGAAAGTGTTAAGATTTACAATCTGCTCAGGCAAAAAACAGCACCAAAATTTCATTTCATTGACTTAAATACACCGTACAATGAAACATTTGGACTTCTTGACCTATAACGTGAATAGAACGCTCAAAATAGCAATTACACAATCCGAAAGACCACGCCCCATTGCCCTGAGCCTCGAGCTGCAAGACGATGAGGAAACGAGGGATAGCGCATCAGTCTAACATGCTTGCAATAGTGCTCTGAAATGGACGCATGACCTACGATGCGATAAAAAAGTACTTGCAGGAGCAAATGAAAATGAGCCACGTGTATCAACCCGTGATGCTGAGGCGTTTGCTCATTGGCAGTGGCACTGCGAAAGTGGAAGAAATCGCGTTGGATTTGGTTCAGAACGATTTAAGTCAGATTGAGTATTATACAGACCGCGTGCACAACATGGTGGGTCGCGTACTGAGAAAGAATGGATTGGTGGATCGCGACAAAAGCATTTACCTGCTCAAGGATTTTCAAACACTGAACAACCATGAAATTCAAGAATTGATTGATCTATGTGATGAGAAAATCAAGGACTACATCCAAAAGCGAGACTTGACGATTTGGGACCATCGCAGAAGAAACCGAAAACCCATCGACGGCAGTATTCGATACCAAGTATTGAACCGCGCCCACAATCGATGCGAATTGTGCGGCATTTCATCAGACATCAAAGCGCTGGAAGTGGATCACATTGTTCCAAAAAACT
Organism: Flavobacteriales bacterium; assembly: GCA_040402915.1. Classification (GTDB taxonomy): domain Bacteria; phylum Bacteroidota; class Bacteroidia; order M30B66; family M30B66; genus CALQRR01. The sequence continues at coordinate 98 of JBBALS010000053.1, read as the reverse complement.
GGAATGGTGCAGACGACATCCACAATTATCAGGCTTTGTGTTATTCCTGCAATACCAACAAAAGAGATACGGACGATACGGATTTCAGAGACCGGGGA
>JBBALS010000052.1:0-9375 GCA_040402915.1 Flavobacteriales bacterium | reverse complement strand
CCTCTGCTAACGATTGCTGATTTCATGGCCGGTAAAACGAATGGCAGTTGCTCCATTTTGGAGTGCATGCAATGCTTGTTTGTTAGCTTTAACAATATCGAAAGTATCGATATTAACGCAAATTTCCCAATCGTTAGCAGAGGCAAATTCGGGATGATGGGCAATGCGAAGAGATGAAATAGATTGGGATGTTGGTGCATTTTCACTTTCGAGATACACCGGAACATCGAGTTCTTCGATGCGAGTTGTAAGCAAACTATCGACAGAATCTTTCTTAAGATCCTTCAATAACTGGGCTTTCCAATCGCTAAACTGCGTATGTTTAAATTCAGAAAATAGGGCTTCCAAGGATGATTAATTTGAGAACAAATTAACAAATTCGTCCACCACCGAACATCGATTTGTTTACTCCGACTTGACCGATTTATCAACAACCAACCAAATTTCTTCGTTCTCCTTTTTCATTAGGTATTTTTCCCGAGCAAATTTTTCAATGCTTTTGTTGTCTGTCTTTAATTCGTTCAGCTTGTCTTGCGTGGTTTGAATTTCACTTTGGTAATACCTTTTCTCTTTATCTAATCCATACAAAACCTGACGATCTTGGTACTGAGAAATGAGGTTATTTTTATCGATGAAGGTGACCCAAATCAAAAAACCCAACAACACAAGAAAATATTTATTCTTGATAAGCGGATATTTTTCAGTCAGAACAACCCAATAATTCATACCTCAAAGGTAAGCGCTTAAAGAAATTGAGGGGCATAAAAAATCCAATTAATCAACAAATGGATGTTGATTAATCGGATCAAAAATGATAGTCTGAATATTAATTATTCGACATACAATTTACCAATCATCTTTGGAAAATGTCCGGGATAGGTGCAAACATAATTGTATGCACCAGCAGCAGGAGCAACAAACTCAAGTTTGATGGTTTCTTTGGGTTTTGCTAGAGCCGAAGCAACAATTACATTGCTATTTTCTGGCACATAATTTTTTTCCATTCCGGCTGCTATACCTGCTGTTGCCACTTCCTGTCCTGAACCTAATGTCACCAAAACCCAGTTGTGCAACATGCCTTCCATGGTGTTTGTATTTTCAAGTGTTAACGTTACTTTGTCACCAGCTTTCACAGTGAGAGACGATGGCTCATACGCCATATCGGCCATCGAATTGCCTGTGATTTTTACTGTGATGTTTGCAATTCCGGGAGTTGATGATTTTGCAATTGTAGCTGCTGTGTCAGTAGTTTGGGCTTCTTCCTTTTTTTCAGCGCCGCCGCATGATGAAAGGAATAAAATTGATGCGATTGTCAAGATTGATAGAATTTTCATTTTATGTTTTTTAGTGTTTGAATCGAACGAAGTTGGTTTAATTTTGTTTAGGATTTTTGATTATTAATCAACAAATAATTGTGTGAATGATCAATTATATAGCATTCGTTTTTTTCTGCCATTCCTTTACACTAATCTTGTAATTGTTTAATCCAGCCTGTCCTCTTATTATGGCATATTCGCCATAATTAAAATTGGGATTATAAACAATTCCCAAATACCAAGAAACTCAACTGTATTTCTATTTCTCTGCCAATCTGATATGAAAAAATCACCATCTTTTGCTCTTATCATATCTGTCAAAGAGATATAAATTTCATCTCCTTTTTTTATGGTTGTAAGTTCAATCCCTTTAACAATTAACTTATCATTCATCAGTTCTATATTGATTTCATATATCAATCTAAATTATAAGTAAATACAATTCAGTAAGTTGAAATTCAACTAATATTTTTTTAAAAATCAATTAAACCATTTTGAAAATCTTCATTCTGAGCCAAGTGTTTCACAAACCACATCCAAGTAAATAAATTAAACGCATTTTTTTAATGAGAAAAACTTCAATCCTTTTTGCTGTATTAGCTTCCGTAACCATCTCAGCAAATTCGCAAACGATCCCGAACAACGGTTTTGAAACTTGGGCCATAACCCCTCCGGCACCTTTCGAAACGGCTGAAGGTTGGGCTGGTGGCCCTTCGATTATCAAATCTACCAATGCACATTCGGGCTCTTTTGCCATACAATTACAAACGGCTGTATTAACAAATCCCAATACTGGCGGAACGGATACAATACCTGGAAATGCATTTACTGGAACTCCGGGAATGGGCCCTGGAACTCCCGGCCTACCCGGCTTTGCATTTACGAATCGTCCAGATAGTTTAACAGGATGGTATACATTTAGTCCAGTTGGAAATGATGTGAATGAAATCCGCGTAACCCTATCACGCTGGGATGCAACAACCCTTCAACGCGAAGAAATTGCCAACACGGTTTTTTCTTGTAATCCAAATGATATTTATACACGTTTTAGTTTTCCAATTCAATACAACAGCATAAATACTCCTGATACAGCAGCCATTGAAATTCGTAGCAGTAATTCTCCCATGGAAGCTGTAATAATTGGATCTATATTGGTTGTGGATGATTTGGAATTTACGAGCGCCGACCAAACCGGATTTTCAATTGTTGAATCAAGTTCATCGCTTAAATTTTTTCCAAATCCCGCAAATGAAATCTTGAATATTTCAGTTAAGAATAACGGACAAATCAAAATTATTAACGCGCTTGGACAAACCATAGAATCGATTCAACTAAATGCGAATTCAATCATCAGCATTTCAACTTCTAAATATTCAAATGGAATTTATTTCATAGGCAATGAAGGAAATTTCTCATCAAAGTTCATTGTAAATCATTAATAATTCGATTCATTTATCATCACTATGAAAAAAATTGCTCTTCTCATTTGCTTTTCAGCTCTTGTAAATTCCCTCAACCTAACAGCTCAATCATTCAACACGTTATGGATTCCAGATACACTTTCTGGAACAACATTCAATCTAAACATCAAAGATACTTCTGCAGTTTTTAAGCCCGGCTATACAACATTAACTAGTGGAATAAATGGTGAATTCTGGGGGCCTACTTTATTTGTGAATAAAGGTGACACCGTTCACATGAATGTTCGAAACCAATCGAATGATTCTACAACAATACACTGGCACGGCATGCATTTACCAGCTGTTATGGACGGTGGACCGCATCAAATTATCCCTCCCGGCACATTGTGGCAACCTTTCTGGGAAGTAACCAATCAGGCAGGTTCATATTGGTATCATCCACATTTGCATGAAATGTCGCAAGAGCAAATTACCAAAGGATTGGGTGGCTTTTTAATTGTTCGTGATGCAGAAGAAGCGGCTCTTGCCCTACCCCGAAAATATGGTGTTGATGACATTCCCATCGTCATTACCGATCGTGATTTCAATACACAAATGCAATTTTCCATCGTTCCTTATGGCGATAGCATCATGGCGAACATGACGCTTCGTGCACAATATCCAGTTCCCGCTCAAATGGTCCGTTTGCGTTTGTTAAATGGTGCCATAGAAACATCATATAATTTAGGATTTAGCGACAACCGGAGTTTTTATGTGATTGGAACAGACGGTGGATTATTGAACGCGCCCGTGTTGATTTCAGGCACAACGCCTCGCTTTTTACTTTCGGCAGGCGAACGCGTTGAAATCCTTGTTGACTGCAGCGGACAATCAGGTTCATCATTCTTCTTAAAAGCTTACAACCAAAGTTTGGGTGGATTTATTCCAGGTGGAGAAAGTTTTCCGAATGGGCCATTTGCCAGCTTCCTTGGTCATACCAATTACAACATCGTAAAATTCAATGTTGGCGCTCAAACCAGCAATCCAATTACTACAGCTCCAACTGCATTGGTAAACAATGTTTATCCTTTGGAAGCAAGTTCTCAATTCACCCGCACCATTACTTTTTCAGATAGTACTGGCGTTACAAGCGTTCCTGTTTTAGGTCCGAATGCATTCATTTTGGGACATAAATTGTTCGACTATGATTACATCAACCATACGATCCCATTAAATCAAACTGAAATCTGGGAGTTAAAAAGCACCTCTATTTTCGGCCATCCTTTTCATATTCATGATGTAGAATTTTATATCTTAACGATAAATGGAGCTACACCTCCAGCTGAACAACGTGGATGGAAAGATGTGATTTTGGTAAAGGGAGGAAATACCGTTCGCTTCATTGCAAAATTTGATGATTATGCGGATTTAACTCATCCTTTCATGTACCATTGCCATATTGCTTTGCACGAAGACGAAGGCATGATGGGACAATTTGTGGTGGAAGATGCGGCACTTTCAGTTGCACCTAGTATTCAAAATCAAACTGATTTTACCATTTACCCAAATCCAGTTCAAGATCGATTATTCATTCAACAGGAAAATACTTCCAACGAAGTGTATTATGTAACGGTTAGAAACATGCTTGGTCGCGCTTTGATGATGTTGCCGAAACCGGATATTAAACAAGGAATCGATGTTTCTTCATTTAAATCGGGCATGTACATTATCGAAATTATGGATGTCAAAACAAAAAGTTTGAAAAGCTATAAGTTCATTAAATCTTAAAGTTTCAAATTCATTTCATCACCTTGAAACATTTCTTTTCACTATTCTTTCTGTTTCCAATTTGTTTATCTGCGCAATTGCACGTAGGCAATCCTGATTTTCGTTTGCGCAATGTGGACAATCAGATGATTTCACTCGAATCGTATCCCAATGCGAAGGGCTTCATTTTGGTTTTTACTTGCAATCATTGTCCGTTTGCAAAATTGTATTCAAAACGCCTAAACGCATTGTCTGAAAAATACGAAGCACTTGGCGTCCCACTTCTCGCTATAAATCCCATGGACACTCTTGTTTATGAGGAAGAGAGTTTTGAATTGATGCAGGAAAAAGCGAAAAAGGACAAATTCAAATTCCCTTATTTTCAAGACGATTTGCAAGCAGCAGGGAAATATTTCAATGCAAAAAACACCCCCGAAGCTTTTGTTATTTGGAAAGAAAATGGCAATTGGATTTTGAAATACCGCGGAGCCATTGATGATAACAGTGATAATAAAGAACGAAACATCACCTATATTAATGAAGCTGTTGATGCTTTGTTATTGAACAGGCAAGTCGTTACTCCTGAAACACCCAGCTTTGGATGCAAAATATATTACCGAAAATAATCCCAACCATTAAAATTACAAAAATGAAAAACATCATTTTACTTATTACGTCCTTTTTATTAATTGGAAAATCCCAAGCCCAAACGCTTGGATTATTTACCAACAATGCTTCAACCGATGGATACGTTTTGTTTGCACCAAATTTCGCGAATACAACTTACTTAATCGATAAATGTGGCTATCAGGTTCATTCTTGGGTTGGAACGCATAACCCTGGACAAGCCGTTTACTTGCTCGAAGACGGTACTTTATTGAGAACAGGTCGGGTAAATAATACTACAATTAACGGAGGTGGTTTGGGTGGAATTATTGAAAAAGTTTCTTGGGATGGAACCGTAACTTGGTCATATACGATTTCAAGTTCAACACAAACCCAACACCACGATGCCATAATGCTTCCAAACGGGAATGTGTTAGCCATAGTTTGGGTTTTAAAAACAGCGGCGGAAGCAACGGCCGCGGGAAGAAATCCGGCTTTAGTTGGAACTACTGTATGGTCTGAAAAAATAGTAGAAATTCAACCCAGCGGAACTACGGGAGGAACAATAGTTTGGGAATGGAATGTTTGGGATCACCTTATTCAAGATTTCGATGCCACCAAACCCAATTTCGGTGTTGTAGCCGATCATCCAGAATTAATTAATGTCAATTTCAATGCGGTTTCAACAACATCCGATTGGTTGCATTGCAATGGATTGGATTACAATGAAGCATTAGATCAAATTGTAATTAGTTCGCACAACCTCGATGAAGTATGGATTATCGATCATAGCACTTCTATGGCCGAGGCGGCTTTACATAGCGGAGGTGCCCATAACCGAGGAGGGGATTTGATGTACCGTTGGGGAAATCCAGCATCGTATAACCGCGGGACAACAACAGACCAAAAATTATACGGACAACACAATCCGCATTGGATTGAAGACGGATTGCCTGGTGCAGGAAGCATTTCCATTTTCAACAACGGACTTCAACGTCCCGGAGGAAATTACTCCACAGTTGAAACATTTACCCCACCGATTGATGCAAACGGCGAATATGCAATTACAGCCGGACAATCTTACCTTCCTGCAGCTTCCGACTGGATTTATTCTGCTACTACCCCGACGAGTTTTTATTCCATGAACATTTCAGGTGCGCAGCGTTTGGCAAATGGTAACACGATTATTTGTTCAGGTACAAGTGGCAATTTCTTTGAGATTGATCCAAGTAATACCGTTGTTTGGAAATACGTGAATCCGGTTGGACAAGGCGGTGTTATTGGCACACAAGGTGCAGCTGCAACTGGAAACTCAACCTTCCGATGCGTTTTATATCCTTTAGATTACCCGGGTTTAGCAGGTTTTGATTTAACTCCAGGACTTCCCATAGAAATTAATCCAACGGCTTACACTTGCAACATGATTACAGGCATTTCGGAAAATAATGAGGAAAATAGTTCCGAAATTTCCATTGTAAATCCATTTTCAAATTCATTGAAAATGGTTAATAAATCAATAATGAAAAATGCAACAATTACGTTAACAGGGATTTCAGGAAACAAAATTGGCTCTTGGTATTATCCTGAATTAGTAGCTGGGAAAACATCGGAAATAGAACTTTCGAATGCGTTAAATGATGGGGTTTATTTCTTGAGTATTCAGGAGAACAATTCGATGACCACGCATAAATTAATTCATCGAAATAATTAATAACGTATTGTTTATTCGCGCTGAATGGTTACTTTGCTTAATTATTTATAATTCAGTGAAAATGACTTCGATTAAAAAGCAGTTTAGTTTGGTGTTTATATTAGCAGGTTTAGTTTTCACTAAGCCTGCTTCTGTTATAGCACAATGCTGCACTTACACCATCAACATGCACGACAGTTATGGCGATGGTTGGAATGGTGGTTATTTGCAAGTTTATGTCAATGGCGACATCATGGGAACCTTTTCGGCATCTAATTATGGAAGTATCGATTCCTTTCAGATATGCACGAACGAAATACTCACAGTGAACTATTTCCCGCTGGATTGGGAAGAAGAAAATTCCTATCAAATTCGGGATGCAGCTTACAATCTAGTTTTGGCACAAGGACCCAATCCCGTGAGCGATACCACATTTACATTTACAGGCGATTGTAATACGCAACCTGCTCCAGGATCAAATCCCTGCAGTCCTATTCTTTTAGATACCAATCAATGTATCGTTTCAAGTAATATCGATATTATTGGAACTGCATTAAATCCAGGCTGCGCCAATTATGTGGGCGGAGATATTTGGTTTCGGATGCAAGTCCCACCCTCGGGAAATGTCTTTTTCAATACCAACAATGGCGATTTAAACGATACAGGCATTGCTGCTTGGCAGGGAGATAATTGCTATTCGCTTAGTCCTTTGGGTTGTGACGATGATGGTGGTGATGGGTATTTTTCGATGCTCACTTTATTCGACTTGGAGCCATTATCAACAATTTATATTCAAGTATTTGGTTACGGAGGCGCAAGCGGAACATTTGAATTATGTTCACACAATTTGGGAATTATAACAGTCGATAGCACCGAATTGCCTTTGATTCTTATCAACACACTCGGTCAAACCATTGTTCCCGATACTAAAATTGAAGCCTTGATGCAAATTAAGTACAACGGCTTGGGGGCAATTACCCATTTAACAGATAGCGCCAATGTGTATAATGGAAACATCGGCATTGAGATTCGCGGAGCTACTTCGGCGGGTTATCCCCAAACACCCTACGGAATTGAAACTCGGACGGCTCAGGGCGCTAGCAATAACGTTTCGCTCTTAAACATGCCTGCCGAAAGCGATTGGGTTTTGCTCAGTAATTATAACGACCGCTCATTGATTCGAAATTCATTGGCTTTTAATCTGTTCGAAAACATGGGCAATTACAGTTCGCGAACTCGACTTTGCGAAGTTCTGGTTGATAGCACATACAAAGGCATTTATTTGTTTGGGGAAAAGATTAAACGTGATGCAAATCGGGTTGATATTGCCAAACTTTACACCTACGAAAACACAGGAGACGATTTAACTGGTGGCTATATTTTGCAACAGAATTATTGGGATGGAAATAACAGTTTCCAATCCAATTTTTCACCTATCGATCATCCTGGATTTGATGTGCATTTTATTTACGAATACCCAAAACTCGACTCCATTACACCCAATCAAAAAACCTATATCGCTTCGTATGTAGATAGTTTAGAAACCGCTTTATACAGTTCAGACTTTGCAAATGAAACTGCAGGTTATAGAAAGTATCTGGATGTAAATTCCTTTATCGATTACTTTTTAGTGAACGAATTATCTAGAAACAATGATGGTTTTAAGAAGAGTGCTTTTTTCAACAAAGACAAATTCTCGAATGGAGGAAAACTCAAAGCCGGTCCGGTATGGGATTTCGATTGGGCTTGGAAAAACTTAGCAACCTGCTCCATTTTTGAAGCTACCGATGGATCGGGCTGGGCGCATTTAATTAATGATTGTCCGACCGATAATTATTCAACGGGCTGGTATGTGCGACTATTACAAGATTCCACCTTTGCGAACGATTTAAAATGTCGTTACACACAATTCCGTGAAAGTTTTATGAGCAATGCTTCTATCAACCAATATATCGATAGTGTTGGCACCTTGGTTCAGAACGCACAAGATCGACACTTTAGAAAATGGCCACTTTTAGGTCAAACAGGACCAGCACCCGAAATTGGTGTTATGCCAACGACTTATGCTGCTGAATTAGACACGTTAAAACAATGGATTTCTAAGCGTTTGGCATGGCTCGATGAGAACATTCCGGGGATATGTCCACCCATTTTTGTAGGAACTGGTGAGGGAGTTTCAGCTAAAGCTTTTTGCTATTATCCGAATCCAAGTGCTGGTCAATTTCGATTCGAAGGAATTTCGAAATCCACTAAACCGCTTGAATTTTCGGTGTATGACATCAGCGGAAAATGCATTGATCAATTAATTCTCGATAAAAACATCCAGAATTTTAGCTACACTCAAAAACAAGCGGGCATTTATTTCTTTCAAATAAAGGATGATAAGCAAGTAATTCAACAAGGGAAATTGGTAGTGATTGAATAGAAATTTTAAGCAAACCTGAATTTCGGAAAGTGAGGATTGACATATTTTCAATGTCTATGTTTAATACTTTTATTAGAGTTTCGACTAATTAATAAAAAAGGGTTTTGCAATTTCGACCTAAGTACACGACAAAAACTGCAATAGGTTGATATTTAACTTATTAAATCCAGA
>JBBALS010000051.1:0-9485 GCA_040402915.1 Flavobacteriales bacterium | reverse complement strand
TCAGTGAAGTAAATCTAAGTTCGCTCCCGCAAGGTTTCATGTGGGGTGCTGCAACTGCATCCTTTCAAATTGAAGGTGGTTATGCATCGGGTGATCGCGGTCGTTGTATCTGGGATGACTTGTGCGATGTTCCTGGAGCAATTAGTGATGAAACAAAAGATTGTGTTGGCGTAGAACACCTAACTCATTTAGAGGAAGATCTAGATCTGATCAAGTGGATGAACCTTGATACATACCGATTCTCATTTTCATGGCCACGAGTTCAGCCAACTGGATCAGGAGAATTCAACGAAAAAGGAATGCAGTTTTATGACCGTTTAGTCGATGGACTCCTTGCCCGTGGAATCATTCCTAATGCAACGCTGTATCACTGGGATCTTCCAAGTGAGCTTCAAGCAATTGGGGGATGGGCCAACCCTGTTGTTGTAGATAAATTCGCTGCATATGCAGAGAAGATGGCTGAGCGTTTTGCTGATCGCATTACATATTGGGCAACTTTCAATGAGCCATGGTGCACAACCTATTTAGGTAACACCATTGGTGTTCATGCCCCAGGAATCAAAGATTTGCCAACAACTGTAAAAGTTGCACACCAACTTGTACGCGCTCATGCACTTGCATCGAGTGCCATCAAAAGAAAAGCCCCTAAAGCAAAAGTCGGCGTAGTACTCAATCTTGGGGACCAAGTTCTGCTGGGAGAATCAACCCCGCAAGCCCAAAAGGATTTACAAACAGTTGATGGGTTAGTAAATCGCTGGTGGTTACAAGGAATGCTGCAGGGTAAGTACCCAGTAGATATTCTCGATGTTTTCGAAGAACTCACAGGAATTCGACCTGATGAAAAAGAGATTGCCGATACATCCAATGGACGCGATTGGGTTGGCCTAAATTATTACCAAGCGGGAGTATTCAAGGCTGCTGAGACTGGAATAGATGTTCATCCAGGAACCAAAGCTATTGACGGTGCACTATTTGGAGACGAGACCACTGATATTGGTTGGTCATGGACACCAGATGGCTTCAATAAGACTCTTCATTACATCAACAATATGTTCCCGCAGATTCCAATTCTGATTACAGAAAATGGAGCTTGTTATAACAATGAGCCAGGCGTAGATGGAGAAATTCATGACGATAAGCGTGAAGAGTATTTAGCCAAATATATAAGTGCGGCAATACGCGCACGAAGTGAAGGTGTGAACCTCATTGGTTATTACGTATGGTCACTTCTGGACAATTTTGAATGGGCTTACGGTTTCTCAATGCGGTTTGGAATCGTATTTGTTGATCTCGACACAATGAAGCGCACCCCAAAGCAAAGTGCTCATAGTTATAGAGCGATGATTCAAAAATAGTATGTCCCAAGATTTAGTTTCAAGGGTTACTTCAGTCTTTCGTGCATATGCAGCGGGAGATGCCTTTGGGGTCGCTCATGAGTTTCTAGAAGTTCCAATTATTCCTGTGGAAGATATCCTGTTAGAAAAACAAGACTGGCCTTATGGGGGAGTCAGCGATGACACGATGCTCACCCTTCTTACAGTTCTCACTCTCTCCGAAGTTTCACCACAGCAGGCTTCAATGAAATTCTTGAGTGAATTACGGGCAGCGCTACCGCATTTACGTGGGCTTGGTCCGACAACAAAGGCGGCACTCGGGCTAGAGGTCAACGCTCACGAGACTCATTTAGTAGGAATGACTAATGGCGCCATGATGAGGTGTGCATTAGTCGGAATGGCATTTAGTGCCGGAGAAAATATCCAAAGAGATAAGTGGGTTCGAGTGTTAGCAAGTGCGACGCATACTTTTGAAAGTGCCATTTCCTGTGCACAAATAGCTGCGGCCTTATTTTCTGATGCTATAGAAAATGGAGATAAGAATTCGATCGAATCATTGGTAGGTACAAAAATTCCTCAGTGGGAACTTAGAGAGCAAGGTGTATCTCTAGATCCAATTGAAACGCTCTCTGCAGTTATTTATGTCGTAAAAAACTCCACATCAGCAGCGCAGGCATATGTCGGAGCATGCGAATTAGGAGGAGATACAGATACAGTCGCAGCACTTTCAGGTGCGCTTATCACTGCGCGCAAGGGCGATACGGCTGAATTTGAAAGTATTGAATGGTTAGCAGATATTGCGTGGGAAGAAATTCCTACAATGGGTGAAGCAGTAGAGACGCTTTGTGCAAGGAGAAATAAATGAGTGCACGAGTCTGGGTTGTTGGACCCATTGCCTGGGACACAGTTATTTACTTGCCAGCTATGCCCGAAGTTGGAAAATTTGTACAAGCAATTCAAACTATTGAGCGCCCAGGTGGCACTGCTGCAAATGCATCGATCGCACTTGCGACAACAGGTATTGAAACTGGCTTCGTTGGCTACTTAGGTGATGATCACCTCAGCGCAAAATTGCGCACAACTCTAGAAGATAGTGAACTCAGGCATCTTTCAATTACCTCCCTAGATGGTCCACCTTCACATGTACTTATCTTTATTGACGAAAAAGGTGAAAGAACCATATTGGGAATTAGCCCAGATCGCTTAGATCAAGTAACTCTTAAAGGTGTTGACCTTCAACCAGATGACATTGTCGTTTTCTTGTTGTGGCGTGAACATTTCGCCCAGGATTTAGCATTGGCGAAAGCGAAAGGGTGCATCACAGTTGTTGGAGCCGAAGCACTTGCTTTAGATATCTCTGCCGATATCGCTATTGGCTCACTGGGTGATGCAGTAAATGTCGAAGTCAATACAGAATTATTAGTTCGAATTCCGCGCATTGCACTCACTAATGGCAAAGATGGCGCCGATGAATATATGCAAGGAAGTCACATTCATCAACCAAGCGTTGCAACAAAGATAGTTGATACAACAGGTGCGGGCGATGCATTTCTCGCTGGTTACATATCAGTGATTGCTCGAGGGGAAAAAGTTGATGGAGAAGCGCTTTCAGTTGGCTCACTATGGTCGGCTGCGGCAATTGCCACAGAATCATCCATACCTCCACATTGGAAAGAAGTGGATAAATGAAAAGAGCGCTTGTTACCGGAGCTAGCCGGGGGATTGGCAAAGAGATTGCAACAGGGTTATGTGATGAGGGATATCAAATAATTGCTGTATCTCGTGATCTCTCTGGCAGTGATTCACGATTTATCAATATCGAAGGTGATATCTCAAATCTCGAATTTATTGATCAGTTAGCTTCTAGAGTTATTCAAGATTTTGGGCATATCGATGTTTTGATAAATGCAGCAGGGATTTTCGGCCCAATTGCACTTATGCACGAGAGCGATCCTCACGAGTGGGTCCAGACAATAATGATTGATGCCGTCGCGCCATATTTCCTTATCAACAAATTCTTACCCGGAATGCTCGCTAACAATTGGGGTAGGGTTATCAACGTTAGTTCTGCTGCATCTCTTCACGCACCAGGACCAATCAATAGTGCTTATGGAACTGCGAAAGTTGCATTGAATCAACTCACGCGCCACCTTGCATCTGAGTTAGAAGGAACTGGAGTTACTGCAAACGTTATCCATCCTGGAGACGTAAAGACTGAAATGTGGGGAGACATCAAGGACAAGGTCGAAGAGGTAGGGGATGTTGCAATCAACTATAAGAACTGGGTTGATTGGGTGGAAGAAACCGGTGGCGATGATCCCCAAAAGGCAGTTGATTTGGTCTTGAAACTTATCTCTACTGTTAGCGATGATGTAAATGGGGAGTTCTGTTGGATAGATAACCCATTACAAGCACCCACTAAAAGTTGGTAAATAGTTATCAACCTGTAAGGTAAGGCCATGAAAAAATTCCTTATTTCGGTAATCGTTATAACCAGCGCGCTTTCGCTAACAGCATGTGGAGGATCTACAGTGGCAACTAGTTCAGAATCAAGCACTAATTCGGGATTGCCAACAGTTTCAGCAAATGCTGGAGCTAAACCAACAATTTCTAAGCCAGAAGGTGCTGCACCTACAACTCTTATAATTGAAGACATTATTGAAGGTACTGGTCCTGCAGCTGTTCCAACATCAACAATGACAGTGCATCACACATTACTCACATGGTCACAAGGTGAAGTTGTTGAGTCTTCATGGGATAGCGGATCTCCTGCAACATTCCCACTTGCAAATGTCATCGCTGGTTGGCAGCAAGGTATTCCAGGAATGAAAGTTGGCGGACGACGTTTGCTCGTTATTCCGCCAGATCTTGGTTACGGTGCACAAGGTGCTGGTGATGCCATTGGACCTAACGAAACTTTGGTTTTTGTTGTTGATGTTATTGGTATTGCGTAATTCTTCTTCTAAAACGGAGTAGACATTGTGGCTAAAGTGCCATCATCGTTTGTTTTCAATTTCCAATCAGGTGCAAAGACCTGAAACAAAGTTGAACCTAAGCCTGGCTTCTTTGTAGATTTTAGTTTTCCATCATCTTGAACTTCAATTTTGCAAACATCGCCTTCGATCCAAACGGTTACTTTTACATTTTTTGCTTTTCCGTGGCGAATTGCATTGATAACAGATTCTTCAATAAGTTGAGAAATAACCTCTCCATTTTTTGAAACCCTGTCTAGCTCTGGTGGTAGATCCATCTTAATTCTGGTGAGACCACGCCACGTTTGGATTAGTTCGTTGAGTCGGACCTTGGGAATACGTGCAACCTTCTTCTCATAAGGCGTCTTCAATGATTCTAAACGAAGTAACACTTGACGAGTGGTTTCGGTAGACATTGCAGCAAAATCAGTCTCTGCCGCCTTGAGGAGCAAAAGCTTGCTCGCAGTCAATTGCGATTGCACCTCAGCGTGCAAATATTGGGCATACTCAGATTGTTCATTCGAAATTTGACCAGCATCGAGAATATCTTGGAGCTTGTCTTCAGGTAAAAATTTGCGAAGTTGAATCAATGCTTCTTCACGCGCATTATAGACAGATAAAATCATTGTCCCAAATACCACAAAGGCAATTGCTACAGCCGTTGTAGCAATCTGAACTTGAACTAGATTGTCAAATGAATCGTATGAAAATCTATTTAGAAGAAAATTAATAAAATTAATTATTGGCGATTGAATGAAAATGTAAAAAACTAAATAAAGAAAGTTATTAAATCCGATTGATTTTTTTGACACAGAGGTGACTTTGTCTGCAAGTACACAACTTAGATAGATTAAAACAAAGGCAAAGAGCTGTAGAAGTACTGCGTTCAAAAAAGTTGCTCGAGCCAATTGTCCAATGAAAGAGAGTGGAAAAATTATCAGAACCGTAACAACAACAGGTGCTTTTGTTTCAAAAAAAGAATTTCTGATAACTCGCCAAGGATGAATTTGTGGCCAAACAAGTTCTGCACTTTTCCATCGCTGAGAACTCTGGGGGCGGATATTTTTAGCAATTACTCGGTCAATCGCTTGTGCTTGTTGGCGAAGGGTCAACCCTCTAGATTCTTGAGAAATAGAATCTTCCAGAAGTTTCCCCAAGCGCGCGATAGCATCTTGGCGTTCAATGTCATCGATATCAGTCGTTTCTGAGGAAGTCGCCAACTTGCTTTCTGAACTAACTGAAGCAAATGTAAGCAAGAATTCACGTAAATCTTTTTCGAACTTACCCCACACTCCTTGGAGAATAGAGACAATGACAAAGAAATAGAGAAATGCAAAGCCCGAATTCAGTGCTCGCGCATAGATTGGCAATGGATCTTCGACTAAAAACAGGGGAGCGATGAGATTTAGAACCACCCCACGCAGCGCGCCTAGAAAAAATGCCATGAGGAAATGTGTGCGCCGAGATCCATTTTTATTCAAGTGATGAACGAAGGGAACCATCGAAGCATGAGATAAAAGACCTATAGCAGTCCAGATAAGCAGACCTTCAGAAGTAGATTTATCAGGATTTATAAAAAGAACAGCCGTAATGACAGAGACAGGAATCGTGCTCCAAAATGCAGTCCACGTTACCAATCTTTCTTGTATAAATGCTGTATACGGCGAGACTTCATTTCTAATTCTGTTCAAAGCCAGATTTAGGATCTTCATGCTGGCAAACCTCAATTCAGTAAATCTTTGACACTTAGGTTTTGAATCTCTGCAATTGCATTAGATAAAAGTAGGTTCGCATTATTTATAATTCCAGAGGGATCTCTATTGGAGAGGAAAGTATCTTCATCTTTTGTAAGAAGATTGAGCGCCATAATTACACCCGATATGTGACCTTGAAGTTCGCCCTGATTCGTTGTGGTGTTTACAGCTTCAAGCATTTCATTCTTACTATTCTTCAAATCTAGAATCTCTCGGGAGTTGATACTTTCAGTACTCATGGATTGTAATAATAGAGAGTCAGCTTTCAGGAATGAAAGAAATAGAGAGGCAAGGTAGACAGCAAAAGTTACTCTGACTGCGGAATACCAAGGGTCAAATGGCTGCGCGAGGTCAAAGAGCTGTGGAACTAGTCGCGATGAATACAGATATTGGAGAAGAAAAATACTCACGTAGGCGCAAGTTACAATAAATGACTTACGAGAAATTGCGTCGCGCCTTGAAATACGATCGAAGATTAGAAGAGTCACTACGCTAATGACTGAACCAAGTAGGGAACACAAGGCGCCGGTAGTTGTATTGCGTCCAAATTGAACGACTATTCCACCTAAAGCAAGAAAGAAAAAGGATAGCTTTACTGATATAACATTAGGCCATAGCTTCAATGTGATCTGGGATGAATTGAAGATGCGTGAAGCAACACCTGAACGCGGATTAGGTATCGATTCCAGATTATCTAAATTGACTCTCATTTGATACACCAAGCGATGTGCTTGTTCTTCAAGTGAAAATAAGGCTAGGGCTAAAGGTTGAGAGAGTTCATATTTCTTTAGCCCTGCGGTAAGCCTCTGTAACTGAATAACCTTGGGAATAAGTATTTGTTGCAGTGTGATAATTGCCTCTTCTTTCATGGCAATTTGCTCGGAATTTAAACCGATATTCTCACTTGAAATGAACCCATTGAGAGAGCGAAGTGCTGCTTTCTTTGTCTCCAATTCATAAATAGAGCCAAATGAATACGCTGCAAACCCTAATCCCAGCGTCGAAAACATCACAGAGACAAGTATGCGAAGTGATGCATGCGAATCTAAGTTCAATAGTGAAGTTGCATAAAATTCTGCAAAGAATCCTCGGATTACACCAGTGAACGCCCAAACGAAAATGCAGAGGAAAAGATTCTGTTGCTTTACTTTTCTATTTCTGAGAAGTGTCAATGAAGAAATATGCAAGAAAAGAAAGGAAGTTAGTTCGCCCGCAAGTACGATCTTTAACTGATTGCTAAGCATTCCTGGTGCTAAGGCAAATTCTCGTTCTAGCGCAAAAACAAAACTAATTGGTAGATACAGGAGCATTGAAGGTATTGATACTGCCGAACGTCCGGTAGACACTAATTTAAAGTGTTGGTACCACAATTTCACCGGATAACAACTTTATCTTCCTGCCACATTCGAACTGCAAGAACACGTGGGTTGAAATCTTCATCGTTCTTGAGGCCTAATGTAGAAAACGTTCTCTGCACAAGTGCTTCAGTTGCTCGAAGTGATGTTCCGCGGCGCACAGCAATTGCTGCATTTGTATAGCCTTCAGCAAGTAATCTAAGAATTTCTGCTTGAGTTTCACTAATTGCTACGCGCTTACTCTCAGCAGGTGTTGGACGCTCAACATTGGCATTGATCTGTGCAATCGAATCTTGAACCGCATTACCGAGTGCTGAAATTGATTGCAGCTCTGACTTCACTAGATAAATAACATTTGCTGGTAATTCTGTTCCACGGGGCAGTGCCAAATTGGCAGAGGCATGTGAAGTCAAAATAACTTTGCCGATCCATGGACGCTCTGCATCCAGGAAGTTGAGAAGATCGGCGCCACTTGGGGCACTAATTCCAAAATTCAAATCTGTAATGACGGCGTGAGGATCAAAGCCCTCGATTGCCTCAATAGCTTTAGCGACAGAATTCACGGCAACGACCTCAAAATTTGCATCGCTGAGAATCTCGCGGAGAAGATTGAGTGTGAACTCTTCATCTTCTGCAACGAGCACTCTCGTGCGAAATGCAGTTGTCATTACAAGTCCATCCCTCAAGGTTTGGTTTAGAGAATCGGGAGTCTAGGTCTTTCTCCATTTTTGGGCACCTACGATGTTCGGGTAATACGACATTAATCATAGATGGCAAAAGTGGCTATTTGTTGAATCAGTATCACTCTTGCAAAGTCTCGCGCTTCCGGCTCGTGAAATTAGTGACGGGTATGCTCGCCCTGTGGATAAAGATAAGTGGGCTGATAGACCACGCTTCACAAAAGGAAATCCAAGCCGTTCACATTTACTTGTCCACGAACCATCAGTTTTCGTCAAGCGCATAGGTGCTCTAATCATTACCGGAGTATTGCTCACCATCGTGGCTCCAGTTCTAGCCGATGAAAACAATTCAGTGCCCATCGAAGAACAAGTCAGCGCGCCGAGTGATTCAGCGCCACCGGATACCTCCACGGTAAGTGAGTCGCCAACTCCAACAGAAGCCCCCATTCCTTCATCGAGTCCAAGTGCTCAGGGATCACGTGCTCCATCGCAATCTTCGGATACGCAAACTGCTAGCGCATCTCCTTCGCCTCGAACACCTGAGCCAATTGCAAATCAAGGCATGCGCATCGATATGCCGTCAATCTTGCCCGTTGATCCACGAGCACTTTCTCGAAATCTGCCATTAATCAATATTTCAGGTCCCGAGTTCGTGCTCGCCTGTATGAACTCTTCAAATGCAATATTTGATATTTACAGAAAGAACGCGCCAGATTCATTCTTCAATGGAGATAATCTAGCGTCTGGCGATTTCTCTCAAAACCTCATGATTTCTGGAACAGCTGCCCAAGTAGAAGCAATTATCAATAGTTATAACGGCCTTCGCATGGTGAGCCTTCGAGGTTCTATTTCTGAGGCAATTGCAACTTTTAGTTTTGTTGCCGTCTCTCAACCTGTACTAAATGCTTCAATGTGTAGTCGTTCGGTTAATACACGAACACTTCACTTTCGCCCATTAGGTCTTGGTATGGATCTCATCAAAAATGGACTAACTCTCAAGAAATAATGAACGAGTATTTAGCCCTGCTAATCCAAGGTTTCTCACACCTCACTCACTAAAATAATCAACGTATTTACAGTGTTTTTGGCTGTCCCGAGAAAGGAAGATTGATGCCCCAGGGTTTGCAATCTCCTTTGAGTGGCAGGGTCAACGCCGGTTTTGGCGGATCGAATCGCCCCCATAAAAACAAGATTATTGTCGGTACGGTTTTAGCTGCAGTAGTTCCATTTATCGTTTCAACATTTGCAGCAAGTGTGACAGTAGGAAATGGCGCCCTTGAATTTGGTCAAGGCTCCCAGCAAGCAGTTGCTTGCGATCCAACTGTATTTGCAGCCATAAGCGAAGAGTGGCATTCAGCACCAACGAGCACAGATACTTCCGCTGGTTTTT
>JBBALS010000050.1:3818-9705 GCA_040402915.1 Flavobacteriales bacterium | reverse complement strand
CTTCTTCAAAATATTCAAAATAATCGCTTCTAAAGTTTCCTCGCCTTCACCATATATATAACTTCCAATATGCTTATATAATTCGATAGCCTGTTCTTCAATTTCAGCGCTTACATGTAATTCGTTTTCGCCATGAGCACTTATACGCAAGCGCACCATACCTGGGCTAGGTAAATAAGCAAGCTTCATGTGTTTGGGCAATGCGTCTTCCCAATCTGTTATCATTTCCGAAAGCACACTTTCTCCGATACCTTGGGTAAGAAATGTTCGATGAGCAATAACCGGTAAGGAGAATGTATCCCGAATTTTGGGGATTACCTGAGTTTCCATCATGGCTTTCATCTCATAAGGAACACCTGGCATCGACATATAATATATTTCGTCTTTTTCGAACCACATGCCCGGTGCTGTTCCATTGTAATTCACGATGAGTTTGCAACGTTCTGGAATCTCTGCCTGTTTGCGATTGATTTCGGTAACTTCTCTACCAAAACTTCGAAACAACTTCTCGACTTGCGCATATTGCAAATCGCTAAAGATTAATCCGCCACCAAAATAATCGCATAATGTTGCTTTGGTAATATCGTCTTTGGTTGGACCTAAACCGCCTGTTATCAATACGATATTGGCGCGTTTAGACGCTTCGTTTAATGCAGCTAAAATATGTTCACGATTGTCGGACACTGAGGTAATCTGTTTCACTTTAACCCCAATTGCATTCAGCGCTTGCGCCATCCAAGCGGAATTGGTATCAACGATTTGTCCTATTAAAATTTCATCGCCTATGGTAATAATTTCTACAAGCATTTTTTCTTAATTAATTGGATTGATTAATCGAACAGATTGGCGTTCTGTTTTAATATGAATCTGCATTCCTCCATAATTTCAGCAACAATTTCAGCCGCCGGTTTAATCTCGCGAATGAGTCCACTCACCTGTCCTATTTCCAATTCGCCTTCTTCCATTTCACCTTCAAACATTCCTTTTTTAGCTCTGCCCCTGCCCAACATTTCCAATAATTCTTCGTTCGAAGCTCCTGTTAATTCGGCCAGTTGAATACGGTCGGAAAATGCGTTTTTTAAAAGTCGTACAGGTGTTAAAGATTTCAAGGAAAGTTTGGTTTCTCCTTCAACTGCTTGGATGATTTTACTTTTAAACGCTTGGTGCGCCGATGATTCTGGAGTTGCCACAAAGCGACTTCCAATTTGAACTCCTTCTGCTCCTAAGGCAAAACAAGCAGCCATTTGAGCTCCATTTCCAATGCCACCAGCCGCAATAACCGGAATACGAACTGCATTTTTTATCATGGGAATGAGCACTAAGGTTGTGGTTTCTTCGCGACCGTTATGTCCTCCCGCTTCAAATCCTTCAGCAACGATAGCATCCACTCCAGCGGCTTCACATTTCAAAGCAAATTTAGTATTGGCAATAACATGCACAACGGTAATTCCTCGTTCTTTTAACCAACCTGTCCATGTTGCGGGATTACCAGCCGAAGTAAAAACAATCTTTACGCCCATTTCAACAATGATGTTCATGTGCTCTTCGATATTGGGATACAACAAAGGCACGTTCACGCCAAATGGCTTGTCGGTGGCGGCTTTGCACTTAGCAATTTGTTCTCGTAAAACTTCTGGATACATCGATCCAGCTCCTAACAAACCTAAACCTCCTGCATTGCTCACTGCAGAAGCCAATTCCCAGCCACTGCACCAAATCATACCGGCCTGAATGATCGGATATTGAATTCCCAAAAGCGATGTTATGCGATTTTCCATGTTTTGTATTTCTTCCCGCAAAGTTAATTTCAATCTCGGATAAACCTCTTTCGTATCAATTTTTTAAACTAGCAACAGATATTCATAAAAACTCCAAATACTCTGATTCAAAACACTATTTTTGCTATTCGTTTCAAACTTAAAGCATGAAAAAAGACAAGGTTATTTTTGAACTTATTGATGAAGAACTTCATCGTCAAACTGTTGGTATAGAACTTATTGCATCCGAAAACTATGTGAGTAATCAGGTAATGAAAGCCGCTGGTTCTATTTTAACTAACAAGTATGCCGAAGGACTCCCGGGCAAACGTTATTATGGTGGTTGTCAATGGGTTGATGAAATTGAAAATATTGCCATCAATCGTTTAAAAACCTTATTCAATGCAAGTTGGGCCAATGTTCAGCCTCACTCAGGAGCACAAGCAAATGCAGCAGTAATGCTTGCCTGCTTAAATCCGGGCGATAAAATTTTGGGCTTTGATTTAAGTCATGGAGGACATTTAACTCATGGTTCGCCAGTTAATTTTTCTGGTAAATTATACTCCCCATCATTTTATGGAGTAGAAAAAGAAACTGGATTGATTGATTGGGATAAAGTGGAGAAAACGGCGAATAAAGAAAAACCAAAAATGATTATTTGTGGTGCATCTGCATATAGTCGCGATTGGGATTATGTGCGTTTACGTGCCATTGCCGATTCTGTTGGTGCATTGCTTCTTGCCGATATCTCGCATCCTTCTGGTTTAATTGCTAAAGGATTATTAAACGACCCGCTTCCACATTGTCACATCGTTACCTCAACAACACATAAAACCCTTCGTGGGCCGCGTGGTGGTGTCATTATGATGGGACAAGATTTCGAAAATCCATTCGGTGCAAAAACACCCAAAGGAGATTTACGCATGATGTCGGCATTGCTCGATTCAGGTGTTTTTCCTGGAACTCAAGGTGGACCGTTGGAACATATTATTGCAGCCAAAGCAGTTGCATTCAATGAAGCACTAAGCGATGATTTCATGAAATACATCATTCAAGTTCAGAAAAACGCTCAACTCATGGCTAATGCCTTAATGAAAAAAGGCTACAATATCATCTCTGGTGGAACCGATAACCATTTGATGTTAATTGACATGCGCTCAAAAAACATCACAGGTAAAGAAGCTGAAATTGCTTTAGGAAAAGCCGATATTACTGTGAACAAAAACATGGTCCCATTCGATGACAAATCACCATTTGTAACATCTGGAATTCGTGTTGGAACTGCCGCTATCACCTCGAGAGGCATTTCCGAAAAAGAAATCCCGCAAATTGTAAATTGGATTGATGAAGCAATAGTTAATCATGCCGATGACAAAAAGCTTTCGGCAATTGGGAAAAAAGTAAATAAATTAATGGAGGAGTATCCTCTTTTTGCTTGACGTTAATCTTAACTAAAAATTCTGCTCATGATTCGCGCTAACGATCCAAACATACGCTCTTGGGTTCCCATTCCAGAAGATTCAGACTTCCCTATTCAGAATCTTCCATTGGGAATTATTTGCATAAATGAATACTATCATATTGCAACTCGCATTGGCGATTATGTGCTAGATTTAGCGGTTCTCAATAAAAGTGGTTTACTTGGAGTTGATTTCATTCAAGAAATTTTCGAGCATGATTCTATTAATGCATGTATTGGACTTGGAAGAGAGCTGATGCGTGATTTACGAAATCGTGTTTCGCGTTTGTTGGATGATAAACATTTCGACCTCAAGCAGAATGTTGATTTACGTGAATCTTGCTTGCATCATATTAGCAAAGTAGAAGTTTGCATGCCCGTTAAAATTGGAAACTACACCGATTTCTATTCAAGCATCGAACATGCAACCAATGTAGGGACTATGTTTCGCGACC
Organism: Flavobacteriales bacterium; assembly: GCA_040402915.1. Lineage (GTDB taxonomy): Bacteria > Bacteroidota > Bacteroidia > M30B66 > M30B66 > CALQRR01. The sequence continues at coordinate 6,034 of JBBALS010000050.1, read as the reverse complement.
CTGCCAATGCATTGCTCCCTAACTGGAAACACATTCCAATTGGCTACCATGGTCGTGCATCTTCCATAGTTTTAAGTGGTACTCCGATAAAGCGGCCTCATGGTCAAACCAAAGCGGCGGATGAAAATACTCCGCAATTTGGACCAAGCAAACAACTCGATTTTGAGTTGGAAATGGCTTTTGTTACGTGTCGCTCAAATCCTTTAGGAACGCCAATTCCGATGGAAGAAGCCGAAGACTATATTTTTGGTATGGTTCTTTTTAACGATTGGAGCGCCCGCGATATGCAAAGTTGGGAATATGTTCCACTCGGACCTTTTTTAGCGAAGAGTTTTGCTTCAACAATGAGTGCTTGGGTGGTGAGTATGGATGCATTAGAACCCTTCCGTGTGGAAGGTCCTAATCAAGATCCAACTCCGCTTCCTTATTTGCAGTTTACTGGCAATCATAATTACGATATTGAATTGGAGGTGCTCATTGAATCACCCCGATTTAATCCTGCACGGATTGTTCATTCCAATTACAAATACATGTATTGGAACATGGTTCAACAACTAACGCATCATGCTTCGAACGGATGCAACATTCAAGTGGGCGATTTGTATGCTTCTGGTACAATCAGTGGTCCCATTCGCGATAGTTTTGGCTCCATGCTCGAGCTTACTTGGCGAGGCACTGAACCATTGAAAATGCCTGACAATACCGACCGAAAATTCATCAACGACCACGACATTGTGTATATGCGTGCTTTTGCACAAAACAACGATGTTCGCATTGGCTTCGGTGAAATCTCAACCATAATTCTACCTGCTTCATTGGATTAATATCCATCAAGCGTATCATTAAATTCCAAATTAAACTCGGATTAATTACCGAGTATGTACTATGAAACTTGCAACTAAACTCATTCACGCTGGGCAATCACCAGATCCTACTACCGGTGCTATCATGACACCGATTTACCAAACTTCTACATATGTTCAAGAAGCTCCTGCAACACATAAAGGTTATGAATATGCGCGTTCTCAAAACCCAACTCGTAAAGCATTAGAAGATTGTTTGGCTGCAATTGAAAATGGTGCATTCGGATTAAGTTTTGGCAGTGGCGTAGCGGCAACCGACACGGTTATGAAATTGCTTTTACCAGGCGATGAAGTGATTGCTGCGGATGATATGTACGGTGGAACGTATCGTTTATTTACAAAAATTTATGAACCAATGGGCATCCGTTTTCACTTTGTGAACATGGGAAATCCCGAAAATATTCTTCCGTACATCAACAATAAAACCAAGCTTGTTTGGACCGAAACTCCAACCAATCCCTTGATGAGTATTACTGATATTGCTGCTGTTGCGGCTATTTTGAAAGGCAAAAACATAATCCTTACCGTTGATAATACTTTTGCTACACCGTGGTTACAAAACCCACTTGATATGGGTGCAGATATCGTGTTGCACTCGGGTACCAAATATTTGGGTGGACACAGCGATTTGATTCATGGATGTTTGATGATGAACAGCCCTGAATTACGCGAAAAGCTTTACTTCATTCAGAAAAGTTGTGGCGCCGTTCCTGGTCCAATGGATTGTTTCTTGGTTCTTCGTGGATTGAAAACATTGCATGTTCGTATGAAAGCGCATTGCGAAAACGGACGCATCATTGCAAATCATTTGCGCAATCACCCGAAAGTTGGGAAGGTTTACTGGCCAGGTTTTGAAGACCATCCGAATCATGACATTGCCAAAAAGCAGATGCGTGATTTTGGCGGAATGATGAGTTTTATATTGAAAGATGAATCATTGGATGCGGCTAAACGTTTCTTAACGGGAACGCATTTATTCGCCTTAGCTGAAAGTTTGGGTGGCGTAGAATCTTTGGTGAATCACCCTGCATCTATGACGCATGCTTCCATTCCTAAATCGGAACGCGACCGCATTGGTGTGGTGGAAGGATTGATACGTTTATCGGTTGGAATTGAAGATGTCGACGATTTGTTGGCCGATATTGACGCTGCTTTACAAAAAGTGTGAAACAAGCCATTGTTACTGGAACATCTCGCGGATTAGGCAAAGCCATTGCGATACAATTGTTGGAGCAAGGTTGGAATTTGACTGGTATTTCGAGAAATCAGAGTATTGAACATGAGAAGTATATTCATGTAAGAGCCGATTTATCCGATTCGAATTTTGTGAATGCTTTGTCCTTGGGATTAAAT
>JBBALS010000050.1:0-3718 GCA_040402915.1 Flavobacteriales bacterium | reverse complement strand
AAGAGCCGATTTATCCGATTCGAATTTTGTGAATGCTTTGTCCTTGGGATTAAATCCCGATGCTGAAGAATATGTGCTCATTCACAATGCCGGAACACTCGGAGAAATCGGCTATGTTGGAGAAATTTCGGATGCGATGATTCAGCAGGGTTTTCAACTCAATTTGATAACGCCTTCCATTTTAACCAATCAATTTCTACAAGAAACCCAGCATAAAAAGAGGACTGTGGTAGCTATTACAAGCGGCGCATCCAAAAATCAATACGATGGCTGGGGAATGTATTGCAGCAGCAAAGCGGGCTTGGATGCATACTTTGCCGTTGTTATGAAAGAGGTTGAATTACGAAACGATAAGAACACCCGAATTTATTCTATTGCACCTGGCGTAGTTGATACATCCATGCAAGAACAAATTCGGCGAAGCGATAAAAATTCCTTTTCAAACTTAGCTCGATTTACGGCGTTAAAAGAATTGAATCAACTCGATTCTGCCGAAAATGTGGCTAAGAAAATAATCACCTTCATGTTCTCAGAAAATCCATTCAAAAATGGACGTTACGATATTCGTGAATTATAAATACTTGGGATTCAACATCGCTTATGGTTAATTAGATTTGAATTTTATTCAACAACCCTCCATTTTCGAGCAACCGTAAATGCAGAAAAATAGCCCATTGCACCACCTGAAATATTGCTTGTTGGATTGGCGGGTGATGCAGTAGAAGGGCCAGCGCCACCAAGAATTTCTCTGAGCGTTGAATAATATTCATACACTCCTTTATCTATTCCCCAGAGTTCAATAAACATTGTATCGCCAGGAAATAATTTGGGACCTTGTCCAAACAAATTTTGATTGATATATTTTCCATCGAAAAACAAATCTCGGTCAATCTGAATTTCATTGTTAAGTGGCCCTCCTGCAGAGAAACGGTAACGATAATAATTCTCAATTCCAGCCGGATCTTTGAAATGTATATGCGTCACCAAATTGGTATCCATGAAGAATGGCTGTTTTTCAAAACTTATAGAATCAATCTCCACTTTAGAATTCATAACGCTGGTAGATGAAAATGTTTTTCCATCAACTGTCACCACTAAACGGTATGCATGTCCGGGAATTCCAATCAGTAGAGGATTGACGTACATTCCAGTTTCCATTTCCGTAAGTGGGTATTCAGTGCCATTGTCGTATATTAAAACCGAAGCACCTGAAACCAACAAGGGATCATTACTTTGGTCGTAATTCACCACACGCGACAATCTAACACGGCAAGAACCTGGATCATCGGTGATGCCACCTTCAATTACAAGTCTTGCATCACTATCACGTAAGGGCAAATCTATGACTTGTTCGCAGCTGCTCAATAGCACTACTAATAGCAGGAACGCGGGATAAATATGGCTGTAACGGATCATTTGAAATGAAAATTATAGGTGATTGAAGGAACCATTCTGAACAAAGAAAGCTTAACTGCTTCAGTCGTTCCGGGATTGGTTTCACTGTCGCGGAAGCTAATGGTATAGGCATTTCTTCGCGCATAGGCATTGTAAATACTGAAGTTCCAATTCGACTCATAGGTATCTGTGCTCTTGCGGTACCAAGTCAAACCTAAATCGAGGCGATGATAGGCTGGCATTCGGTAACCATTGCGTTCGGTGTAATAGTTTACGGTTTGACCATCTACTTGGTATTTTCCGCTTGGAAACGTTATGGCATTTCCTGTATAATACACCCAATTTGCAGAGAGTGAAAGTTTCTTTGTTACACTATACATCGCCACAATCGAAATGTCATGCGTACGATCTTGTCGAGCAGCAAAGTATTTCCCCTCATTGATTTCATCGAATTTCCGTTCTGTGCGAGAAAGTGTGTAGCCAATCCATCCAGTGAATTTTCCAGTTTTTTTACGCATTAATAATTCCAACCCGTAAGCCCTTCCAAATCCATAAACTAATTCACCTTCAACCTGCTGATTGAAAGCGAGTTGAGCACCATTACGATAATCAATTTGATTCTGCATCCATTTGTAATAGGTTTCTGCCGAAAACTCATACGTATTCTGCTTTAGATTTCGGAAATAGCCTATCGAATACTGATCGCAGAGCTCTGGACTTACATTGTTAGAACTCGGCACCCAGATATCGGTTGGATTTCCAGAAGTGGTATTGGAAAGTAAATGCAAGTTCTGAACTGTGCGTGCATACGCCCCTTTGATGCTTTGTTTTTCATTGAGGTGATAATTGGCGCTCAAACGTGGTTCCGCATTGAGGTAGTTCTTAACAAATTCGACTTTTTTCGCATAGCGCTCAGTAGCAATTTCACCCTCATTATTGTATGTGTATATAGTACCTGGACCGAGGTAGCTAAATTCACTCAATCGCAAGCCATAACTCAACGTTAGCAAACTATTCACTTTCCATTCATCGTTTAAATAAGCCGCATTTTCCCAAGCATAACGGTTTTCATTCGAAACGACATTACTGAATGAACCACTAGCATCGATTTTTCCAGGGAGAAATGTGTGGTAAATAGAATTCCATCCAAACTTCAAAGTATGGCGGTTGTCCAAGAAATACTGGTAATCTTGTTTAAGGTTGATATCGCGAATGGTAGATGAAATATTTACTTCATCCTCGCCTGCAGTAACCGAAATTTGATAATCGTAATTGCTATAAATTGCCGAAGTATTGGAAAATAATTTATCGGAAAATAAATGATTCCAACGAGCTGTTGCTGTAGCATTACCCCAGCTGAATTTGAAAATATCTGAAAATCCAACATTATCGCGACCAAAATATCCACTCACATAAATGCGGTTTTTATCATTGATTTTATAATTGAACTTGGCATTTAAATCATAGAAATACAATTGTGACTTTTTTAGATCGTCGTCATTTGATAGCTTCAAGAACATATCTGCATAGGTGCGTCTACCAGAAACAATAAACGAACTTTTATCTTTTACAACGGGCACTTCAATGGTTAGACGAGAGGAAATTAATCCAACACCGCCCAATGCATTGAAACGTTTTTGATTTCCATCATTCATTTTCACATCTAAAACGGATGCAAGTCGACCACCAAATTCGGCTGGCATTGCGCCTTTGTAAAGTGTTACATCTTTTATGGCATCAGAATTAAAAACAGAGAAAAACCCTAATAAATGAGATGCGTTATAGACAGGAGCTTCATCCAATAAAATCAAATTCTGATCGGCTGCTCCACCACGCACATAAAACCCTGCATTTCCTTCACCTGCGCCCTTTACACCAGGTAATAATTGCAATGTTTTGAGTACATCTTGTTCACCAAATAATACCGGAATGGTTTTGATTTCGCGGGGTGATAATTTCTCTACACCCATTTGAACGCGCGTGAGGTTTTCATCGGGGCGTTCACCTTTAATTTCAACAATTCTCATATCGCGAGCAACTTGCTCTAAGGCAATGTTTTTACTCACATTTTTATCACTTAAAATCACGGTTTCATTGCGCGATTCATAGCCAATAAAACTGAACACTAAAGTGTATGTGCCCGGTTTGAGTTGCAAGGAATAAAAACCATAACCATTGGCAGCGACACCTGTGCCCGGTAATTCCTTTACAGTAACTAAGGCACCGGCTAATTGCTCTCCCGATTTATTATCGGTAAGTGAGCCACTCACACTTAAATTCTGCGACGAGATTGGAATAAAACTGAAGAATAGAAAGAACAAAA
>JBBALS010000049.1:0-9760 GCA_040402915.1 Flavobacteriales bacterium | reverse complement strand
GAAAGGTTCAAGTTTTAATTGGAAAAATTCATTTGCTGGATTGGGAAACAATGAGATTCCTGAAGTTTTACTAACATTGGAAATGGATGTTATCATTGGATTTTGACGCATTCTTAATGCATTTTTACAATCACCAAAATTGCGCATTAAATCGAAATACATTCCTTCTGTGTATGATAGTTCTGGATTGGAGGAAATCAAACCTGATTGAATGTTGACGCCAATTAATTGTGCGCCATTACTAAAGTAATAGGTCCCGGTTGAAGGATCTATGGTTGAACCTGCATTCAGTGAATATCCTCCTGCAAGAACAGAATTTGGAGAAATAATGCTGATTGCTCCTGTGGTTAAATTTATTTTTCCAAGTCGCACCGTTGCCGAATCGAGTGTTTCTATTGGAAAACCGAGAGTTGTATCAAATTCAGTAGAAAAATAATTCTTTCGTATTAGACCATAAAGCGCAGTATCAGAGCAACTGTATGAGAAATTATCGAACATTATTCCATCAATAGATTGAATTGGTGTGTTGCTATATAATTCACCTGTGTAAAGATCTAAGCCTAACAGGTTTGCCCCCGTTGAAAAGTAATAAACCATTTCATAAGGATTTATAGCACTTCCAGCTAATGCATATCCTTGTGCAACGGATGTAGGTGAGATTTGAGTAATTACACCTGTTGTTGTATTGATTTTGGCAAGAAATACTTCACCAGTGGATGTTGATGCGTTATAGCGACGCGCCAAACCATATAAAGTTGAATCGGAATTGTTGAATCGGAAATTATCGAAATAACTATCGGTTAGTGGATTGGAGATGGTTGCTCGGTTCAAGACTTCACCAGTGATTATAGAAAGCGTGAGCATTTGTGAGGCTCCCATGAAAATGTAGGTACTATCGTAGGGATTTAGCGCGGCTCCTGTTAAGTTCACATATTCATTCATTTGTTCAGGTCCGATAGCATTTACCAAACCCGTTTGATGATCTATTTTTCCTAACCGAATGCTTGAGGAATCAAATTGCTGATAGATAAATGAGGAATCAATTGGATCAATCACATCGCTGAAATAGTTCTTTCGAACAATGCCGAAAGTTGATCCATTAATTTGTGAAAAAGCAGAGATGCAAAGGATAAAACAAGCAGAAAACAGGGAAATTTTTCTCATGATACTCGGAATTGAAAGCTTATAAACAAGGCTATTAATAGAATGTACAAATGTATAATCATTTCATTTATTATGATATTGGGAACATTCAATTTTTATGGTATTCGCATATATCCTGAAATTATAAACTAATTTGGCAAAGTCAAATACGATAACAAATACATGTCAGCCATACTCATTCAGGGTCAAACATACGACCGTATCAGTTTAACACAAACGCCCTTAAAAAAAGGCGAATATGAAGAATGCATGTTCAATAATGTGGACTTTTCGGAACAGGATTTTTCGGGTTTTCGTTTTATTAATTGTGTATTTAATAATTGCAATTTGAGTATGGTAAAATTAAGCAAAACTGGACTCCAAGACATTCTATTTAAGGAATGTAAATTACTAGGATTACGATTCGACCAATGTTCTGGTTTTGGCCTGGCAATGCGTTTTGAAAATTGTCAACTCCGGCATTCTTCCTTTTACAAATGCATCATGAAGAAAACGCCTTTTCAAAATTGCCAATTACAGGAAGTGGATTTTAGCAATGCTGATCTAAGTTTTTCTTTATTCGATTTTTGCGATTTACAAGGTGCGATTTTTGATTCTACCAATTTAGATCGAAGTGACTTTAGAACAGCACATAACTTTACTATTGATCCAGAAAATAATCGAATAAGAAAGGCGAAATTCTCACTTAATGGAGTTATTGGATTATTGGATAAATACGATCTTATTATTGAATGATGAGAAAAACTACCCAAGGAATTTTCAGATCAATTAAATCAATCCAATTTAATTCAATGCATTTAAAATCAATCTGTATGAAATTTCATTTGTACGGAATAATATGCTTTATAGTATTAATGATGTCTTGCAAACATGAGCTAGAAATTGAAGTTACGCCTACTCCCTTCATTCCTTGCCCGGATAGTACTATAGATATCGATGGAAATGTTTATAAGGTTATTGATGTTGATGGAACGTGTTGGACGACCAGCAATTTAACAGTTTCCCGATTTTCGAATGGAGACACTATTCCTTTGGAAACATCTGGATCAAATTGGATTTTATTGACAACAAGTGCTCAATGTTTTTATGAGAATGATTCTGCTAATTTGAACATTTACGGTCGCCTTTACAATGGCTATGCGGCATCGGATTCTCGTGGAGTTTGTCCAACAGGATGGGCAGTTCCACACGATAGCGACTGGGTGAATTTGGCCAATTATTTAGGAGGAGAAAGCATTGCAGGAGATAAATTGAAAACCATCGATTTATGGTATGGTCCGATTACACCAGCTACCGATGAAATTGGATTTTCTGCAAAACCAGGAGGCGACCGAATCATTCAGGGAAATGGTTCATTTGGCTCATTAACCAACATGGGCAATTGGTGGACCTTAACTGAAGAGGGTTCAGAAGTATTGAAGAATCGATATATTACCTATACGAATTCATTTGTTTTAGCAGCAAATAATTCTAAAAAACTGGGATTTTCGATTCGCTGTATTCGAAAATAAAACCCTTTTTGAATTTATTTAACACGAAGGATTTTATGCGATCCATCGCAAGCGGGCATTTTTCGAGAAAGTCCGCAAGTGCAGTCATTCATCCCTTTCCCATCCAAAATTTGTTTCTTGAATTTTCCAATTCGATCGAAGCGCGTTTGTGCATTTTTAGCAGCAGAAAAGAACATAATATAGGCTCTTTGTCGACCGGGAGTTAACGATTCAAATGCCTTTTTGAATTGCTCATTTTCTTTAAATTTCTGAGTTAATTCTTCAGGAATTTCAATGGTTGAAATATCTAAGGTTGGCAATTTAGCGCCCGATTTTTCAATTTCGATTGCTTCAAAAATATAGGCTTTTAAGAATGGTTCAACTTTAATAAAATCATCAATTGATTTGAAACGGATGACACGAAAAACATGTGAGTTTTCACCAGGTTTGGAAAGGAATTCTTCAGAATCTTGTAATAATGATCCTTTAAAAAAACTAATTACACAATTGTCTTTAAAATATCCCAACATGACAATATTCTTCCCTTGATACGTGTAACAAGGCCCTTTCCATTTAACTTCTTCCGTCAATCCACATGACAAAACAATGACTCGTAGTTGATTTAAAATTGGTTTAAACAAACCTAAATCTGAAAAATAAAGTTCTAATTCGGGATTCATTTTCACATTTCAAAAATTAATAAATTGTAACAGTTTGTGAAATTACATTCGGAAAATCGGCTAAAGATACCGATTGAACAACTACATTACTTTCAACATCTTCGGATTTTTCGGATTCAAGCGAATTGGTCCATTTATATGCTGAAGTAGGAATTGAACTAGTTGTTAATGATATTGGTTGAGAATTAGAGACTGAAGTATTGGAATTTGCAATGGCAGTTGGAGCATCCTCCATTGGAATTTCTGACACACCCATTTGATTGTCGCTATTCGTAATTGTTGAAATAGATTCGTCACCAGATTGTATTTCATCCACTTGATTGGTTTCTTTTAATTTATTATCAATGATGGGTGTTTGATCTGTTGAAACTATAGTACTTTCTGACGATGTATTATTAATTACTTGATCTTCATTTGAACTTGATTGCGAATTGGATGCAACATCATTCGTAACATTATAGATTGTTGAATTGGGATTAAATAAAAAAAGTCCGAGTGCAATGCAAGCGGCGGCTAATAAAGAAAGTTTTGCCCACATGGGGAAAACAATGATTCGAGTTTGTTTTTGATGTCCTTCATCAAAAACATCAAGCAGTTTATTCTTAACATTTTCGGACGGAAATTCCATTTCGGAATCCATTTCTTTTATGGCCAATAATGTTTCGCGAATCTGATAATATTCTTCTTCACTTAATCCTTCTGCATCGAGCTGCTGAAGTTCACTTTTATTGAGCAAAGAATATTCTTTATTGAGAATTAACTGCTCAAATTCTTGGGAGTATTTTTCAAATGATTCCATGTTCAAATTGATTGAAATTGTGGCATTTTTCCTGCAATTTTTCGCAATGCATAAAACAATCGCGATTTCACTGTTCCTTCGCTACAGTTATGAACCAAGGATATTTCTTTCAAAGAAAGCTCTTCGAAATAACGAAGCATGAAAGTACTTTTATGCGGCTCATCAATGGTTTCCAAAACTTCTTTTAATTTTTTCGAAAAGGCTTTTTTGTCAATACGTTCCGAAATATTGCTCGAATTATCGGCCAGCTCTGGAGCTAAATCGAGCGAAACAGATTGGCCTTTACGGCTAGTTTTTCTGTATTCCATTTTACAGATATTAGTTGCTACGGTGAAGACCCAGGGTCTGAATGATCGTGTTATGTCAAACAATTCAGGTTGACGAGATATTTTTATGAATAACTCTTGCAAACAATCCTCTGCCAATTCACGATTGTTCCAAAGTAATCGCATAAAATAACTCATTAATCGAGGACTGTATCGATCATACAATGCTGAAAAAGCCAATTTATCGCGTGCAATAATTTGCTCCATCAGTTGTTCATCGCTGAGTGTAGAATAGTTTATGCTCATCGTTCTGAAGAATTAGAATTTTCGATGAGTTTTTTCAGCTGAAGAAGGTTTTTCTTTTCAGCATCATTCAACAATGAACTTTGTTCAAGAATGATTAATCCGGGGATTAAATTACGAGCAATGGCAGCATATTTATCATTTTTCCAAACCAATGAATTGAGATAATTTATGCGTGTTTTATTCAAATAAAATTGTTTCAACCCTTGAATGTTGTCGGTTGGGTTTTTACTGAACTTACACAGAGGGCCAACAGGAAATAAATTGGATTGGTATTTTGTTAAAAGTTCTTGACGAATGGTGAAAGAGAAAAATACGGGCTTATTACTTTTCAATAATGCTGCAATGAAATCACTTTCTGAATTCCCTTTGAATTGGATTGACCTATCCCAATTTTGTAGAGTTCTATTCAACCATACTGCATCTTGAATCATCGCCAAGGAAACCACATAAAACTTTTTGGTATGTTGTTTTTCCCAAATTGGATAGGTATCAAATTCACCATTGGTAACAATTAAACTTCCTTCGGGAATAACTTCCAACATCCAATTTGCATAAACAGACTGAAATGCTGAAATTGTTCCATTGTTCTTAATTGACTGAATGGCTTTGTTGCGAAGTTCTATATTTCCATTTCGCTCTGCAAGCCAAGCCGATTCGGCAGGTAACAATGCGTTTGTTGGTTCTAATTTAGCAGCATTGATAAAGTAATTTTGAGCATTTTCATTATTACGATTATTTCGAAGCTGCATGTAATTCCAGGAAAATGTACCTTGAATAGATTTCCCACTCGTTTCAATCATTGAATTTATTTCCGATTGTTCTCTATTATCAATAATTCCATCATTACTAAGGGAAGAATTTCGTAGGGTTTGATAGGCATTATACCAATAAATTTCCGATTGCATCTCTTGCCCCATTTGGGCATCATTAGCAGAAATTCTACTTTCTTCTTCTTTCTTACTCTCGGGCATTGCGTCCGATTTTTTCCTAGAGGATACGGGAATAGATTTCTGAATACGTATGGCTTGAACTTTTTCTTTTTTTGAAGGAGCTTCTTGATTCGCTTGCCCCAATACTATCATAGGTAACAAGAGCAACAGAAGTATAAATCGAATCTTGGATAAGTGCATATTTTTAGACAATGTGGCGGCAATATGCCAATTTTTTATTAGGGTTCAACAAGTTCTGTCTTTGTTTTGGTATTCGACAAAAATAATCTCTATCTCTCTGATTATCTATCAAATAAAATTAACAAACATTCATAATCGAATTTATGTTTAAAAGAGAATATCGGCAGAATGTCATCTGCATTGCTCTTGGATATATCTTTGCAAAACGATTTTAAAAAATAAACATATATCATGGCTTTAGAAATAACAGATGCAAATTTCGAAGAACTAGTTCTTAAATCTGACAAACCCGTACTTATTGACTTTTGGGCAGAATGGTGTGGTCCTTGCCGCGTTGTTGGTCCTATCGTAGAAGAATTATCTCACGATTACGAAGGAAAAGCAGTAGTTGGAAAAGTAGATGTTGATAGCAACCCGAACATTTCCATGCAATTTGGAATTCGTAACATCCCAACCTTGTTGGTTTTTAAAAATGGTCAAGTTGTAGACAAGCAAGTTGGTGCAGTTCCAAAATCGGTTCTCGCTCAAAAGCTTGATGCTCAAATGAGTTAATCGAAAATTTAAAAAACACAGTGTTCATTCGCTGTGTTTTTTTTTATACTTTTCAAAATGCCCATCAACCGACAGGAAGTTCAGCAGTTTGGCCACCTTGAATTATTGGCTCGACAAGTTGTAGAAGGTTTTATTACCGGAATGCATAAAAGCCCATTTCATGGGTTTTCTGTTGAATTTGCTGAGTACCGTGCATACAATCAAGGGGAATCAACCCGATACATCGATTGGCGTTTGTTTGGCAAGACCGATAAATTGTATACCAAGCGATTCGAAGAAGAAACCAATTTGCGTTGCCAAATTGTAATTGACCGATCTGCTTCCATGTATTATCCTTTGGAAGCTCAGGAGAAAGGCAAAGACAGCAAACTAAGTTTCTCGGTAAAAGCAGCCGCGTCCCTGTTTTACATGTTGAACAAACAACGCGATGCAACAGGAATAAGTGTATTTTCAGAGGATTTGGAAATTCAAACACCTGCCCGTTCTTCAGGAGTTCACATGGCTATGTTGTATGCCGAGTTGGAAAAAATGATGGATACGCCTTGGGATAAAAAACCCGGGAAAACCAATGCCGCGCAAGTGCTTCATACCATTGCAGAAGCCGTTCACAAACGCAGTCTAATCATGGTTTTTAGCGACATGTTCGAAGAAACCAACAATCTAGAGCACTTATTTTCAGCGCTTCAACATTTAAAACACAACAAACATGAAGTGGTTTTATTTCATGTGGCCGATAAACAAAAGGAATTAGATTTCGAATTTGATAATCGTCCGTATCGTTTTGTTGATCTCGAAAGTGGCGAGGAAATAAAACTTCAACCCAACGAAGTGCGAGAGAAATATTTGGAACAAATCCAATCACTTACCGCCGAATTAAAATTACGCTGTGCCCAATACCATATCGATTATGTGGAGGCCGACATCAATCAAGATTATTCGCAAGTGCTTCTGCCCTATTTAATGAAGCGGGCTAAAATGCGCATATAAAAAAGCCCCGAAAATCTCCGAGGCTCCTTGTAAATTCCAATTTTCTATTGTTCGTCTTTCTTCTCCGGACGCATTTGTGGGAAGAAAAGCACATCTTGTATAGATTTCGAATTGGTCATGATCATCGCCAATCGGTCGATACCAATTCCCAAACCTGCCGTTGGTGGCATTCCATATTCAATGGCACGCAGGAAATCTTCATCCAAAACCATCGCTTCTTCATCACCACGTTTGCCCAATTCTAGTTGCTCCTCAAAACGCTTACGTTGATCGATTGGATCATTTAATTCGGAGAATGCATTACAAATTTCTTTTCCGTTACAAATCCCCTCAAAACGTTCAACCAATCCTGGTTTGCTTCGGTGTTTCTTTGCAAGTGGAGACATCTCCACAGGATAATCGGTAATAAATGTAGGTTGAATTAAATGCGGCTCGCAGGTTTCGCCAAAAATCTCATCGATAATTTTTCCTCGTCCCATCGAAGGATCAATTTGAATATTCATTTTCTTGGCCGCAGCAGCCATCGTTGCTTCGTCCATTTCCGAAATATCAACCCCGGTAAATTCATGAATGGCTTCATACATCGTCATGCGTTTCCAAGGACGTTGAAAATTGATGAGATGGCCACCAACCTGAACTTCTGTTTTTCCATGAAGATCGAGCGCCACTTTTTCAACCATCTCTTCCACCAAATCCATCATCCAATTGTAATCTTTGTATGCCACATACAATTCCACTTGTGTAAATTCCGGATTGTGAAAACGGCTCATTCCTTCGTTTCGGAAATCTTTCGCGAATTCATATACTCCATCAAAACCACCAACAATCAAACGCTTTAAATACAATTCATTTGCAATGCGCAAATACAAAGGCATATCTAACGTATTGTGATGCGTTTTGAAAGGACGAGCTGCCGCACCTCCATAAATGGGCTGTAAAATGGGCGTTTCTACTTCTAAATAGCCACAAGTATTTAAGTATTGACGAATAGAATTTGTAAGTTGAGTGCGTTTTATAAATGCTTCTTTGACATGTTGATTCACAATCAAATCGACATATCGTTGACGATAACGCATATCAGGATCAGCAAAAGCATCAAATAATTCCCCGTCTTTTTCTTTTACAATGGGTAATGGACGAAGCGATTTTGTGAGAACTTTTAATGAATTAACATGAATAGTAGTTTCGCCCGTTTGTGTTGTAAACGCATAACCACTAATACCAATAATATCTCCTATATCAAGTAATTTTTTAAATACCGTATTATACAAAGTCTTGTCTTCATCAGGACAAATATCATCGCGACGAATGTATACTTGAATGCGATCGGATGAATCTTGAAGTACCGCAAATGAGGCGTTCCCCATGATTCTGCGAGTCATGATTCTTCCAGCCAGATGAATTTCTTGGTATTCGCCCGAATCTTTCACAAACTTTTCGTTTACTTCACGAGCAGAAACGCTTACAGGGAATAATTCTGCGGGATACGGATTGATGCCAAGAGTAATTAATTCTTCAAGGCTTTGACGACGTTGTATTTCAAGTTCAGAAAATTGTTCACTCATAATATATAGAAAGAAATCGGGTTGCAAATGTAATGGATTGCTTGAGAATGTCCATACGTGTTTGGGCAATTCAAAAATTGAAATTGGATAAAACAATTTTTTATGCCAACATTATTTTTATTCCTGTTTATTGAATGACAATTTTTCTATCTTTGCCGCCCAATTTGAATCATTAAATAAACAACAAATGCCAGTAAAAATCAGATTACAACGACATGGTAAGAAGAGTTATGCTTTTTATCATATTGTGATTGCCGATGGTCGTGCACCTCGAGATGGGAAGTTTATTGAAAAACTAGGCACGTACAATCCAAACACAAATCCAGCTTCTATCGAACTGGACACTCAAAAAGCCCTTGAATGGCTTAAGAATGGCGCACAACCGTCGGACACGACTCGTGCAATTCTTAGTTACAAAGGAGTTTTGATGCAATTACACCTGGATAAAGGTGTTGCTAAAGGAGCAATGACACAAGAGCAAGCTGATGCGAAATTCCAGAAATGGATGGACGAGAAGAATGCAAAAGTGGATGGCAAAATTAGCAAATTAGCAGAAGGCAAATCAGACCATTACAAGAAACGCATGCAAGATGAAGTTGCCAAGAACGCCGCACGTGCTGCTGCAATCCTTGTCAAAAATTCTCCTGTTGCTGAAGCCGTAGAAGCTGAAGAGGCTGTTGAAGAAGCTGTTGAAGAAGCTGCTCCGGTTGCTGAAGTAGTTGAAGAAGCCGCTCCGGTTGCTGAAGTAGTTGAAGAAGCTGCTCCCGTTGCTGAAGTAGTTGAAGAAGCTGCTCCCGTTGCTGAAGTAGTTGAAGAAGCTG